>JBDRLK010000195.1:0-27438 GCA_043813155.1 Pseudomonadota bacterium
AAACAGAGCAACCGTCGTGCCGGGAATCGACGAAGCGTACATGAGGCAGGCCCTGGAGCTGGCGGAAAAAGCCGCGGCGCAGGACGAGGTGCCGATCGGCTGCGTGATCGTGCTGGACGGCGAGGTGATCGGCGAGGGGCACAACACGCGCGAGAAGGGCGCGGACCCCACGGCCCATGCCGAGATCGCGGCCATCAGGCAGGCGGCGAAACGCCTCGGCACGTGGCGCCTGGACGGCGCGTGCCTGGTCGTGACCTGCGAGCCCTGCCCCATGTGCGCGGGCGCGGCCGTGCAGGCAAGGATCGCCAGGATTGTTTTCGGGTGCGAGGACCCCAAGGGCGGGGGCATGGTCAGCCGCTACGGCATCGGCATGGACGGAGAGCTCAACCACACGGTTGAGGTCGAGGGCGGCGTGCTGGCCGAGGAGTGCTCGCGCCTGCTCAAGGATTTTTTCAGGGGTAAAAGAACAAGGGAGTGAACGCACGGCCAATGCCTCCGGACATGCATAAGCTGACGCCTCCGGTCCGCCGCCAGTTTGAAGAGGACGCGGGGGATGATGGGGCCGCGGGCGGGAAGGACCCGCTGGACGAGGGAGGCTGCATGCCCGCGCCCGGGCTCATCAGGAGGTATGAGAACAGGGCGCTCGTACTTGCGACACACAACTGCTTTGTAAAATGCGGCTTCTGCAATCGCAGGTTTTTCGTCGGGGGAGAGAGAGGGCGCCTGGATGTTGACGTGGACGCTGCCCTTGGATACGTTGCCGCCAACCCTGAAATCAAAGAGGTGCTCGTTTCAGGCGGCGACCCCCTGACGCTGGGCGACGATGAGCTTGCCGGGATTCTCGAAAGGATTCGGGCGATCGACCACGTCAGGATCATCAGGCTCGGCACGCGAAGCCCCATGGCCGAGCCCGGCAGGATCAGCCGGCCGCTCGTGGACATGCTCCTTCGTTTCATGCCGCTCGTCGTGAGCGTGCACTTCAACCACGGCGACGAGCTCGGCGAGCGGCCGCGCGCGGCCGTCAGGTTGCTGGTGGAGGCCGGCATCAGCGTCCTGAACCAGTCCGTGCTGCTCAGGGGCGTGAACGACGATGCCGGTGTCCTGTCCGATCTTTGCTGGAAGCTGGCGGAAGCGGGCGTGAGGCCCTACTATCTTTTCCAGTGCGAGAGGGTGAAGGGGACGAGCGGGTTCTGGGTCCCGCTCGATCGCGGCATCGGGATCGCGGGCAATCTTCGCCGCAGCCTTCCGGGCCACGCCGTGCCCCACTTTGTCGTCGACCTTCCCGGGCTCGATGGAAAGGCGTGGATCGATCCGGCAAACCCCCCGCAGCGCGCGGATGGCGGCTACAGCCTTACAGGATCGAGCGGCAGCAGGGTTTTCTACCCGGATCGCTGAAGCTATCCCAACAGCTTGCTATTTAAATGGCTCTGGGCTATTTTTTTCCGGTAGCGGTCCATGACATGAAAAAATTCAGGAAATACGGCAGTATTTTTATCGTGTTCGCGGGCCTGGCCGGGATATTTTTTTTCCTGAAGACAAAGGCGCCGCACCAAAGCCGCGTGGAGTTCAAGATGGCGGGGGAAGGGGTCGAGGCATCCCGCATTGCGCTGGATTACCGGAAGATCGAGAACGGCAAAGAGGAATCGTTCAGGAAGGTCGACAGGTTCCCGAAGGCAAGGGTCGCCATGATCCAGGACGAGCCGGGCCTTCCCGAGGGGGAGTATGTCATCGAGCTCACGCTCTGGATGGGCGATAAGGTAAAATCGTTCAGGAGGCGCTACAGCCACGGCGCCGATGATTTGACGAGATTTACGATCAATCCATGAACAAGACGAGCTTTCGAAAAAAAGTCGCGTTTTTCGTAAATGATCTCCTGGACTGGGTCCGGGCATGGATCTGGAACATCATTGCCTATTTTTTTGCCCACGTGAGGGTCGAGGCCAGGTGGGAGGAGGCGGTCAGGAATGCCTCGCAAAAGGGGACCGTGGTGCACGTTCTCAGGTCGGCCCACCTGTCGGATTCGCTCGGCCTGATCCATTTGCTCAGAAAGGCCGGGCTGCCTCCCATCGGGTACGTCTACGGGCTCGAAAAATGGTTTTTCCGCCCCTTCCGGTGGATTTACCGGTTCATGTCCTATCACCAGAAAGGGATCGAAGACCGCAAGCACGTCGGGAGCGTGCTCAACGGGGGCGGCAGCATTATCATCTGTCTTCGCATGACCCCCAAGACGCTCAAAATCCGCGGGACCGAGATGGGCGAGGAGCCGCTGGGGTGGCTCGTCGACAGGGTGAAGGAGAAGGGAGAGAGCATTATTCTTCTTCCCCACGCGTTCATCTGGGGAAGGAGGCCTGAAAAGCAGGAGGGCGGACTGTTCGACAAGATTTTCGGGCCCAGGGAATCTCCCGGCGCGGTGCGCTCGATCGTCCAGGCCCTGCGCTCGTTCAGGGGCGCCAATATCATTGCCTGCGACCCCATGGACCTGAAGGATTACGTGGACAAGCGGCCCGATGGGGGAGAAGGAGGAACGATCGAGGGGGCGCTTCAGCGCAGGCTGGCCGCGGATCTCGATGCCCGAAGAAAGCTCGTGGCCGGCCCGGCCACCATGAACCGCTGGCGGGCGGCCGACCTGATCATGGCCGACACCGAGCTCGTCGACGTCATGAAAAAGGTCATGAAGGAGACCGGCAGGACCGAGGACGAGGTCAGGGCCGGGTGCCGCAGGATGCTCGACGAGATCATGCCGCACTATCATTACGGCTTCATCAACACCTGGGAAATCCTGCTGCAAAAATTCGGTGTTTTTTCAAAAGTGTTCGACGGCATTCACTATGAGCCCGAAGACGTGGAAAAGATCAGGGACCTGGCCTTCAAGGGATCGATCGTTTTTCTGCCCGGCCACCGCAGCCACGTGGACTACATCCTGCTTTCCTACCTTCTCGGGCATTTTTTCGACGTCATGGTTCCCCACATTGCCGCTGGAAAGAACCTGAGCTTCTGGCCCCTGGGCTGGTGGTTCAGGGGGAGCGCCGCGTTTTTTATCCGGCGCACGCTCAGCGGCGACGAGCTTTACAGGGAAGTCCTGGCCGCGTACATCCGCCGCATCATGCGCGACAGGCAGCACATTGAAATATTCATGGAAGGGACAAGGAGCCGCAGCGGCAAGATGCTCCCTCCCAAGCTTGGCCTGTTCTCCATGGTCCTGGACGCGATCGAGAGGCTTCCTGAGGGCAGCGAAGTAAATTTTCTTCCCGTGGCCATCAATTACGACAGGGTCATCGAGGAAGGAAGCTATTCGCGCCAGCAGTCGGGCGTGGACAAGAGGGCGGAGAACATCGCGGGCCTGGTCGAGACCGGGGACGTCCTGGAGAGCAGGTTCGGAAGGATCTACGTGAGGTTCGGGACCCCCCTGTCCATCGAGGAGATCCGCCGCGACTACCCGTCGTCGCCCGGGGACGAGGATTCGAACAGGCGCATGGCCTACAGGCTGTTTTACGAGATCGACAGGGGCTTTCACATGACGCCCACGGGCCTGGCTTCCACGGTCCTGCTGTGCGGGCCCATGAGCGGGAGGAGCGAGGAGGATTTTTTCAAGGACTGCGTTTTCTATCTCAAGGTGGGCGCGGCCACGGGGAAAATGGTCTCGCCCGTGCTGCGGCCCTGCCTCGATCTTACCGAGGAGGACGTGGGCAGCGAGGGCAACCCCGCATGGGTGACGCTCAAGGAGGTCATGTACCACGCCATACATTTCCTGGCCGACGACGAGCTGATCACCATGTCGGCTGCGGGCGGCGGGGTGTACCGCGCGCCGGAAAACGCCAGGATACGCCTTGATTACTACAGGAACACGTTCTACGGAACCATGGCGCCCCAGATGCTGGCCTGCAAGTCTTTCCTGTCCCTGGGAGAGGAAACGGTCGATCTGGAAACGCTCAGGGACACGGCCAAATACCTGTCCCGCCTGTTCAAGTATGAGTTTATCTTCAACCCGCATCTCCCCTTTGAGGCGAATTTCCTGGCCACGCTGCAGATGATCGAGAGCATGGGCTTCATTGCCATTGACACGAAAAGCAGGACCGTGGCGATCCGCAGGAGAAAAGACATGGTGCGATTCGGCGCGCTCCTGGAATCGCTGATCGAATCCTATTACACCACGATACGGGCGATTCCCTACTGCAGAAAGGAAGGCATGACCGAGCGGGAGGTCACCCGCAGGGCCTTTGCGCTGCACAGGAGGCTCATGCTTGAAAGGGAGGTGTTCAGGCCCGAGGCGCGCAACCGCTCGGCGACCCGTTACTGCATCAAGGCGCTGCGGGACATGGGCGTTCTAACGCAGGTGAAACGCAATGTATTCAACCGCAGCGAGGAGTTCGCGGAAAGGGAAAAAATCGAAGACCTTGCCGCCAGGATCTACGGCTTCATCCGCACCAGCGAATAGGGTTTTTCAGGACCATATCCAGGGAGGGGCCTGGCCGAGCTCGCCGTAGACGATGATGTCGAAGCAGCCGTGGGCGGCAATGGCCGGGATGAGGCTTGAGGAAAACGCGCGTGTGGCGCCGAAGGCAAGGCCTCCGAGGAGCGTGGCCGCGGCGAGCGTGGTGAAGCTCGTTTCCAGGGTGAACGGCGCCATGGCGAAAAGGCAGCATTTGTAGCCCGTGTGAAGCAGCGCGGCGAGAATCACGGCCGGGAGCGGGCCGAACGGGAGCAGCCGGCCCTGCATGAATCCCCTGTAGATCAGCTCTTCAGTAGCGCCGATCGCCGCGGCCGCGGCCGCGAAACAGCTCAGGCCGGCAGGTATGATGGCCCACCCCACGTGCAGGCGGTAGACAATGGCCAGGCTCATGCCCAGGGCGCAGCCGAATACAACGTAGGCCGCGGCCTTGCGCGAGAAGGGCGAAAGCCCGAGCATGGCAGCCGGGGAAGCCTCGTCCCTGAATACAACATAGACGGCGATCGCCGCCGCGATCATGCCCGCTCCGGACAGAAGAATCAGGGGCATGCCCTGATGCACGAAGAGGGCGAAGAGGCACAGGCCGCCGCCTGCGGCGCAGACCTCAACGAGGCGCCGCCATTTTTCGGGCATGGCTACGCGATCCCTCGCCGGCGCCTGAAAAAGGCTTGCAGGCATGCCAGCGCCATAACGGGCAGAAGAAGGAGGATCCAGCCCGAGCCCAGGCAGATCCCTCCCTGGACCACGCGGCACCCGGGCAGGGCTTCTTCCAGCCTTCTGATCTCTTCGGGAGCCTCGTCAAAAGCTTCGTCGGGCAGGACCAGGTAGCTCAGGGTTTTGATCTCTTTCAGGGCACTGAAGTCTTGCGCCTTGCTGAGAGCAACGAGCCCCCTGAGGTCGGGCAGGCAGGAAAGGGGGGAGAGGTCCGTAATGTTGTCGCTCGCTACCAGGTCAACATAGTGAAGGCCCGGCTGCCCGCACACGACGGACGCGAACTGCGCCTGCCCGATCTCGGACGGCGGGGCCAGCCATTTCAGCTCCGCCAGCTTGCTCAGCCCGGAAAGATCGCAAGGCTGCTCGCAGGCCCCGATCCGCAGGATTTTCAGCTTTGGGTGCTGCCCCAGGGCGCCCGGGTCCGAGAGGTCGTCGCAGTCGAGAAGATACAGCTCCTCGATGTGCTCCATGTTGCTCAGGGGCCCAAGATCCGTCATGCTCGAGTCCATAACGGCAAGAGAGCGCAGGTTTTTCATGCCCGATGGCAGCGGCCCGGTTATTTCCACCTTCCATTTATCGATAAGGAGCGTGTGGAGGAGAGGCAGGCCTGCCAGGAAGTCGAGGCTTTCGAGATGGCCGGCATTGATCCAGAGGACCTCCAGGTTCTGCGCTTTACCGAGCAGCGCCGTGTCCGCCTGCGCGATCTCGGGGCTGGTGGCGACCAGGTATTGCGGGTTGAAAAACGACAGGAGCTCAAGGAGAGCTTTCTCCTTGTCTATGATCATGCCGATACCCGGGTTGGCGCGCGCCAGGTGCCGCAGGGTCTGGATCTTCCCGGGGTCGATGCTTCCTTCGAGCTGAAGCATGCGCAGGCCGGCGAGCTCGTCTTCCGAAGCCTGCTGCACCCAATCCCATTCGTCTGCGGCGCTTTCAGGCGACAGGGAGACGGATACGGCCCTTCCATCGATATACAGACGGCCTTTTTCGTGCGTCAGTGTGAGCTGCGCTCCGTCACTTTCCCTGTAGGGAAAGCTCAGGCCCAGCTCGCCGAAGCTCGCGATGAGGATGTCGCCGTCATTGGCCAGCATGGCCGGCGGCCGGCTCTTCCCCTTGCGGCTCGACCAGAGCAGGGAACGCGACACGTTGTGCAGCATGTCCGGGCCAAGCGCCGTGATAATGCTCGGCGGCGTCCATCCCTGCGCCGCCGGCTTGATCTCACCCTTCGGCGGCCGTGGCTTTGCTTTCTTTGAGCCGCATGCCGCTGCCGTGCACAGAACGGCCGCGGCGGCGGCCAGGAGGACAGGCATCTTGATTTTATTCACGCGGTATATCCTCTTCTTTTTATTTATTTGCCGCGGCAAGCTTCTTCTTGTTTTTATTGTACCGGCTCTGCTGTTTCTTCCGGTCATGCCGGGAAGACCGATTCCTCCCCGTTTCCTTAAGATTGTAGACCCGCTTTTATTTGTGTCAAGCGAAGAAAGAGCCTGGCGATGAAGCTGTCGCTTTATTAGAGAAAAGAAAAAACTGTTTCGAAAAAAAATGCTGGGAAAAGCACAACAAAGAGAAAACAGGCGCCGAAAGCTATGTATACCCAAAGGTATGAAGAGTAAAAAAGGAATCTCAATCTGCACAGAGAGAGCGGTGGCTCCCTCGCGAAGGGAAACGGGGACTCACTCATTATAGAACGGAGCATTAGCGGCGCATAGCTCGTCCGGAACCCAGGGTTCGAGGTAGTCTTCGAAGTCGCCTTGATCCTCGAAGTCATTCTTCTTGAAGATCAGTTTTCAGAAATAGACCCTGCACTCGATGAAGGCGGTCAGGGGCATGAGCCCGAACTCGCTCTTGATCACGGACGAGGGGTCGAAATGGTTCAGGTCGACGGACGGCTTGTCGCCCCAGGGGGCGAGAAGGCCGATCACAAGGTCGGACTCGTCGGTCATGTTGTGGACGAAGAACAGGGCGCCGAGGCCGGAAAAATCCCGGGCGTTGAAAAGCACCATGCCCTGGACCATGAGGATGGGCACGATCTCGCCGCCCGCGCTCAGGCCCACGTAGTGGCTGCCCATGAAGGTCTGGTCGTCGGGGTAGAAGCGAAGGGCGCGGCCGAGATAATCGGACGGCGACGCGGCGCCGTCGGAAACGTACATGTACTCGGCCGAGATCGCTATGTTGTGCCACGTGAACATCTTGTCGATGCCCAGGGCAAGGCGGCCGTGAATGTCGTCGCTGCTCTCGCCGTCGCCGTCCATGTCGTCGAGCGAGCCGCGGCCGTCCGCGTCCGGGAAACCGGCGTGGGCCTCGGCGCGCAGGCCGAAGGGGCCGGCCTCGCCCTGGATGGAGGCCCCGAGCACCCAGCGCCCGGCAAGCTTGCCGCCCAGGACGGCCCACTCGAAGCTCCACTTGACCGCGGCGGCGCGAAGCATGAAAGCTGTTTTGCCCCACGACGGCGACCCGTCGTCGTCGGAGCCCAGGACCGCGGCGAGCTCGATGCTGGAGAGCATGCCGAGGCTCACGCTGACGCGCAGGGCGTCCACGCCGGGCTTGTACATCTTGTTGACGGCCGCGGACGAGAAGGGCGCGAAGAAATCGTTTGGCGTGAAGATCCGGGTCTTCGAGTAGTTGATGGGGAAGCGTCCTACCGTGATCGTGACGCGGTCCACCTCGATATTGATGGAGAAGCGGTCAATGCCGAGCCGGCCGTTGAGCTTGTCTTCCTCGATGAAGTCCCAGGACAGGTAAGTGGTGCGGTAGGGGGTCTGGAAGGAGCCGGCCGTGGCAAAGGCTCCGCCTGCCGCGGCCATGGCCATGGTCGCGGGCGCGCGCGAAAGGTCGGCGTAGAGGTTGATTTCATAGTCAACATAGGTGGAGAGGTCCCCCTCGAGAAGCAGGCGCGTGACGCTCGCGAGCAGGGCGTCTTCACGGTCCACGTAAATCAGGGGCTCGTCGGGGAAACGAAGGTAGGACGCGGTCAGGCGCTCGGCCGCCACGGCCTCGATGGAGCAGTCGCCCTTTTCAGCCGAGCCCAGGGCCCGGGCGGGGAGGGGGGCGAGAAGGAAGAGCAGGACGCATGCCGCGGCGGCGGCAATGGTTCCCGTGCGTCTATGGTTTATGGCGGCCATGCCGATCAGCTCTTTGTCTCGTCGCTTTCCACTTTGCCGTCCACGAGACGGATGTTGCGGCGCGCGCGGTCCATGACTTTCAGGTCGTGGGTGGAAAAGACGAACGTGGCTCCGCGCTCCTCGTTGAGCTTCTGCATGATGTCGAGGATCTTGTTCGCTGTCTCGGAGTCCACGTTGGCCGTGGGCTCGTCGGCCAGGATGACGGCCGGGTTGGCCGCAATGGCGCGGGCAATGGCCACGCGCTGCTGCTGGCCCCCGGACAGCTCGTCGGGGCGGCGATGCTCCATGCCTTCGAGGCCCACTTCAAAAAGCAGCTTCATGACGCGCTCGCGGCGCTCCGAGGAGCTCACGCCCTGGAGGGCGAGGACGATCTCCGCGTTCTCGTAGGCCGTGAGCACGGGCACGAGGTTGTAGGCCTGGAACACGAAGCCGATGCGATCGCGACGGATCCGGCTGAGCTCCGAGCGGCTCAGCTTTGCCAGCTCCCTGCCTTCGAGAAGAACGACGCCCGACGTGGGCTTGTCAAGCGCGCCGATGAGGTTCAGGGCCGTTGTCTTGCCCGAGCCCGACGGGCCGCTGATGGCGGCGAAGTCGCCCTTTTGCACGGCCAGCGTTAGACCCCTCAGCGCCGGCACCTCGAGGGCTCCCTGCCTGTAGTTTTTCGTGACGTCTTTGAGCTCGATGATTGTTTCCTGTGTCTTATCACTCATGGCAAACCTCATACCAGTTTGATTGTTTCCACGGGTACGACGCGGCCCGCGCGCCAGGCCGGGTATAGGCCGGAGACGAGAGTTGCGATCATCACGGCAAGGCAGATGTAAAAAGCGCTCTCCGGGAAAATGGTCACGTAAAAGATGGGGTCGAGGGCAACGCCCGCGATCTCGGCGCTTCCTCCGCCCATCATTTTCGTAAAGTCCATGCCGTGGGTATGGTAGTAATAGTACGGCCCCGCAGTGATCGCGGCCGAAGAGATGAGCCCCACGCAGGCGAGCCACAGGCTTTCCCACATGACCAGCCTGAAGAGGCGCGACGGGCTGAAGCCGATGGCCATCATGATGCCGAACTCGCGCATGCGCTCCATCACGCTCACAAAGAGCGTGTTGAAGATCCCGGCAGCCACGAGAATGAGGATGATGATCTCGAGAAACACGGTTCCACCGACTTTCATGGCGATGAAGGCTGCCAGGTCGGGCGAAACCTTGTGCCAGGGAAGGGCAACGGCCTTCGCGTCGAGGGAAGTCATCAGGCTGGAAGCCACTGCGTCGCTGTCCCGGTGATCGGCGAGAAACACGGCGATCTGCAGCGACTCGTCCGGGCCGTATCCCAGGTTGTCGCGCACCCTGCCCAGGGGAAGCAGGCAGATGGCCGCGTCCATGCTCGAGCCGGTTTTAATGATGCCCTTGACGCGGGCCAGGTCGGAGACGATCTCGCCGTTTTTGTCCGTCATGGTGTAGACCACCTTGCGGCCCAGTTTCGTGTCAAGGTTGTCTGCGAGCTTCCGGCCCAGGATGATTCCCTTGTCATTCGCGGATTCGAACATGGCACCCTCTGCCAGCACGTCGGCGTCCAGAAGGGCGAAGGTTGCGACGTCCTCCTCGGCAGGGTCGTAGGCAATGAAGAGCGCGCCGTAGCTTCCGTTGGCCGTGGCCAGCATGGTCTGGCCCAGGATCCTGGTGACGGTTTGCTCGATGTCAGCGGCCTTTGAGGCAAGCTCGCGCTTGGCTTTTACATTGGTGATGGTTTTCTTCAGGGACGGCGCCTCGAGGTAGTCAGGGTGCATGATGGTCACGTGTCCCGAGCCCATACGGGCCGCCAGGTCTATGGCCTTGGTCCAGGAATCATCGCCCATGCCCGTGAACAGGACGGCCAGGAGGATACCGAAAGCAATCGACGAAAGGGTCACAATGGTACGGCGCTTGTTGCGCCACAGATTGCGCCATGCCATTGAAGCTAGATTAACACTCATTTTGCATCTCCTCACTGGTGATAAATGGCTTCGACCGGGCGAATCAGGGCCGCTTTGATTGCCGGGTACATGATGGCCAGCAGCACGATAATTAAAAGCGTGATGATGGGGCCGAGAAACACGTTTGCGTTCACCCCGCCGTAGACAATGGGATCGAAGGCCATGCCGTGGACAGCCATCCCTCCCATGGACCCCATGTCAATGCCCTTGTTCACGAGGTACCAGAGCCCGGGCAGGCTCAGGGCAACGGCGATGAGAACGGCCATGCCCGTCTGGATAAAGCTTTCGAGCAAGATGAGGCGAAACACGCGGCCGGGCCCCATGCCCAGGGCCTTCAGAACGCCGAACTCGCGGATGCGCTCGAAGACCGCCATGAGCATGGCATTGAGGATCACGATGCCGATGGCGATATAGACGATGAGAAACATGACGTACAGCGTGCCCTTATGCGATTCCAGCATTGAGCTGAGCGTGGGAAGCAGCTCTTTCCAGGTCTTCACGTCGAGGCCGGGCGCTGTTTCCCTGACCGCTGCTGCTGCGGCGTCGAGCTCCTGGCCCGGGATTCTGCGCACGATGAGCTGGTGCGCTCCCCCGGGCATGACGAGGAGATCGCGAAAGGCCCCTTCGGTCATGTAGAGGCCCGCGCGGTCCACCACGTCGGCGATGGTCTTGAGAATGCCGCTGACCTTGTAGAGCTCATTGGCCATGGAGCCGTCCGCGCCCTGGGAAAGCACGACGATCTCATCCCCGAGCTTCACGTTGAGGGTCTTGGCGAGGCGCTTGCCGAGGACAACGCCCCGGGGCTCTGCGGGATCGAGCCACTTGCCCTCCATGAGGCTCTTGTACACGAGGCTGACATTTTTATCGCGCTCCACGTCAACGCCCCGCAGCATGATGCCGGCGCTCGTGTCTTCGCCCGCGGCCAGCCCGGCGCCGATGAGACGCGGCGAGGCGTTGTAGCCCGCCTTGTCGAGCTTTTCCAGGAGCGCGCCGGGATTTTCGATGCGGGCGAAAAGTGAGGGATCGTCCTGGAAATCCTTGTGAAAGATCTGTATGTCGCCCATCTCGAGGTCCAGGATGTTGCGCTCGAGGCCGGTGAGCATGCCGGCGGCAAGCGACGAGTACAGGATCATCACGAACAGCGCCAGGCACATGGCCGCGATGGTAACGATCGAGCGGCGCTTGTTGCGCCACACGCTGCGCCATGAAATCTTGAAAGTTTCCACGTCCTGTCTCCTTTGTCTATAATGACTTGAGCTTTTGAAGCGTGAAGAATTTCTTGTCCAGCTTTATGTCAAAGTCTATTTTCTTGATCTTGACCTTCGTGTATTCGCCCGAGCCGTCGAGAGGCTTCATGACCATGGTCATGGGCATGGTGCGCCCGTCTATCTCCTGGTGGTCTGAAAAGGTCTGCATCCGCACCTTTTCCCCGTCTTCGCCATAATAGACCTGGGTGAGCGGCTGCAGGTCGCTCTGGCGGACCGTTACCGTTATCTTGCCCCAGACCACGGGCGCGTCCGGCTTGGGCGTGAGGGTGAAGCGGTAGGTGGACACGTCCCCGGCCTTGCCGTCGGCGTTCTTCTTGATATCAAAGTCATCGGAAAGGCGCGATTCGCGCACGATGTCGTCGTTCGTAAAATGGCTGCCCATCCACGAGCCTCCCATCATGCCCGAGGTAATCTTGATCGTCTTTTCGCTCTTGGCAAGATAGGTAAAGAGATCGTTTTTGGCCTTGAGCGTGGCATTGCCCTTTTCCTTCTTGGGCGACAGAACGTGCATGAGCGTGTAGTCCTGGCCAAGGGACCATGATTCCATCTCGAGCGTTCGATGCCAGTGCTTGGTCTTGACTTCCATTTCCCAGACCCCGTAGCTCTTGTTGCCGCGGTGCTGGTCGTCGATCTTGTTCATGACGTAGACCAGGAACTCCTTCGAGTCCGGGTCGGGTATTTTATTTTCCTCTTTCTCGCCGCCCGAGGCTTTCTTCCCTTCAGAAGCCGCGGGCAGGGCAAAGAGGAGCGCAAGAAAGATAATGAATAAGGGTTTATGTTTTTTTCTTTTCATTTACGTTCCTCCTTGGGATTTGATGGGCAAACTAACCTGGGTGAGGGGGATTGTTGCGGCGGGGATTTTTGCGTCGTGGACGCTGGCGATGATCCAGCCGAGGTCCTCTGCCTGCCTGAGAAACCTCGTCTTTTCCTCGATTGTCTTGAGCGGGTGGTTGTCATAGGCCATGACCCAGGGGATCCTGACATGCGAGAAGATGGGGATGAGGTCTGCGGCCACGACAACCGTTCCACCGCTGCAGCGGATCGTCACGGTCTGCATGCCCTGCGTGTGCCCGTAGAACGGGTCCACGGAAACCGTATCCGAGAGCTTCTTCGCGCCGTCGACGAGCGCCAGGTTTTTACTGGATGCGAGAAATTTTACATCGTCGGGCCTGAAGCTGTCCGCGTCCCTGGCCGAAGGCGCGAGGGCCCAGTCCAGCTGGCTGCGTTGCACATGGATTGCGGCCCTGGGAAAGGTGAGCCTCGTCCGGCCGTCTTCGCGCGTGACAGCGCCCGCGGCATGGTCGAAGTGAAGGTGCGTCAGGACAAGGTCCGTGACATCGTCGGCGGCGTAACCGATTTTTTTAAGTCCCGAGGCAATGGTAACGCCGCCCTCGACGGGCCTGATGCCGTAGATCTGTCTTTCCTTCTCGCTCCACCCGTCTCCCATGCCCGCTTCCACGAGCCAGAGGCGGCCGTCTTTTTTGTCCTCGAAAACATGGCACCGGCACACGAGCTCGATCCTGCCCTCATCGTCGGGCGGGTGGTGTTTTTTCCAGAGCGCCCGCGGCACGATGCCGTTCATGGCGCCCCCGTCCAGGAGAAACTCGCAGTCGACGATGGCGCGAATCATGGTGAAGGTTTCCCGGTATAGGCGCACCCGGCATCATCGCCTTCCCGGACAACGAGGGACATCTTACCCCCATCGCCGGAAAGGCTGAAGATCGCGGGAAGCCCCTCCTTGGGATCGGAGAGAATTTTCTTCTTCGCATCGTCCGGCCTGGCATAGGTGAGCACCAATTTGCCGTCCGCGATTTTCCACGAGCCTCCATAGAGATTGACACCCGACCAGGCGCATTTTTTGCCCGGAGGGCATGGCGCAACAAGGTCGGCCAGCGTAAATCCTCCCCCCTTGTTGACGTTCAGTGACCTGGCATGCTTTCTCTTGTCGCAGGATGGGCTTTCCCACGCGCCGGCGGCTGCTTCTTCTGTTAACCCGACCTTGTCGGGTGCGGGCGCCGTTTCAGCGGCGGGTTGGGCAACGATCTTGTCCGGCGCAGCAGGTTCCTGAGACCGGCCGCCGCCGCAGGACGCAAGCAGCCATAGGTATGCAAATAATAAGGTTGCAGCCTTCATAAGAATAACTTTTTAACAACAAACCCCATGTTTTTCAATACCTAACGGGAGGCTGAAGCCTCCCCTGCCCGACGGGGGTAGGGCGGCCCGCACCCAGCCGGCCAATACAGGTTGAATGTGGTTGCCTAATGATATATAAGTAAGACCGATTGCGTATGCGTTATGAGCGATTCGGAACCAAGCAACATCGTCGATGCTGTCCTGAAGGGCGACCGCAACGCGGCCTCGGCGCTCATGAGGATCGTGGATGACCGCTCCGACGGCTATCTCGAGCTCCTGGGACAGATCTATCCGCACACGGGCAAAGCCTTTATCGTCGGCATTGCCGGCACGCCGGGATGCGGCAAGAGCACGCTCGTGGACGCCCTGATCACGCTATTGCGTAAACAGGGCAAGACGCTTGGCGTGGTGGCCATCGACCCTACCTCCTCGCTGTCGGGCGGAGCGATCCTGGGCGACAGGGTGCGGATGCAGCACCACAGCCTCGACGAGGGAGTCTTCATCAGGTCCGTTGCCACGCGAGGCGGCCAGGGGGGTATCTCTCATTCCACCGTGGACATCTGCAGGATCATGGACGCCATGGGCGTGGACGTGGTGCTCGTGGAAACCGTGGGCATCGGCCAGGACGAGGTGGACATCAGGATCGTGGGGAACGTGAACGTCATTATCCTCAGCCCGGACTCGGGCGACGCCATCCAGATCATGAAAGCGGGCATGATGGAGATCGCCGACATTTTCGTGGTGAACAAGATGGACAAGGAGGGGGCGGAGAGCGTCCTGCAGGACCTGCAAATGTTTCTTTCCATGGCCGGGATGGCGGACAGCACACCCATCGTGAAAATGGAGGCCAGGCAGGGGAAAGGCGCCGGGGAGCTCCTGCAGCAAATCTTCGCGTTCGAGGAGCCGCCGGAAAGGGCGCGCGAAAAAACGCTCCTGGAAATCCGAAAGAGGATGGGCGAGGTGATCGGCGGCTGGTTCGACGCTTATTACGCGGGCAGCATCGAAGAGACGATCGACAGGATCCGCAAGGGGGAAGAAACCCCCTATGGGATCATCAGCAGGATCAAAGACACCATGGAGAAGTGGAACACGTAATAAGGGGGTCGGACCGTGAATCGTGCGTTTCCGAATGCATGATTCACGGTCCGACGCCTTCCTTATCAAGGAGCAGGCCATGAATGCAGACAACGCACGGAAAAAGGAAAAGACGCGGCAGGTCATCGAAATGACCGATACCTACGGAGCGCACAACTACCATCCGCTCGACATTGTCCTGTGCAAGGGGGAGGGCAGCTGGGTCTGGGATGTGGACGGAAACAAGTACATGGACATGCTCAGCGCCTACTCGGCGCTCAACCAGGGACATCGCCACCCGCGTGTCATGAAGGCGCTGGAGGACCAGGCGGCAAAGCTGACCCTGACCTCGCGGGCCTTTCACAACGATCTTCTCGGCGAATTCTGCAAGGTTCTCGCCGGCCTTTGCGACATGGACATGGTCCTTCCCATGAACACGGGAGCCGAGGCCGTGGAAACGGCCATCAAGGCCGTGCGAAAATGGGCCTACAAGGTCAAGAACGTCAGGATGTACGACGCCGAGATCATCGTGTGCAACAACAACTTCCACGGCCGGACGAACACGGTTGTCTCGTTTTCATCCGAAGAGTTCTACAAGAAGTATTTCGGGCCTTTTGCGCCTGGATTCAAGCTCGTCGACTACGGAGACATCGGAGCGATCGAAAAGGCCATCACGCCCGCAACGGCCGCCGTCCTCGTGGAGCCCATCCAGGGAGAGGCAGGAATTATCGTGCCGCCCGAGGGTTACCTCAGGGAGCTCAAGGATCTTTGCGGCCGCAACAACGTCCTCCTGGCCTTTGACGAGATCCAGACCGGGCTCGGCAGGACGGGGAAGCTTTTCTGCTGCCAGCATGAAGACGTGAAGCCCGATGTCTACATCCTCGGCAAGGCGCTGGGCGCCGGGGTCCTGCCCGTATCGGCCGTTGTGTCGGGAAGGGAAATCCTGGGGCTCTTCGAGCCCGGCGAGCACGGCTCCACCTTCGGAGGCAACCCGCTTGCCTGCGCCGTGGCCCTGGAGGCGCTGAAGGTCATCGTGGATGAAAATCTTCCGGAAAGGTCCCTGGAAACAGGACAGTATTTCATGGGAGAATTGAAGAAAACGCACTACCCGCTCATCAAGGAGGTGCGGGGCAAGGGTCTGCTCATAGGCGTGGAGCTCAAGGGCGAGGCGGGCGGCGCTCGCAAGTACTGCGAGGAGCTCGCGGGCCTGGGGCTCCTGTGCAAAGAAACGCATGAGAATGTTGTCAGATTTGCACCGCCCCTGAACGTGTCAAGGGAGGACATCGACTGGGCGCTCGAAAGGATAAGGAAGGTATTTAAGTCATGACAGGCAAGAAAAAAGACAAGAACAGGGACAAGCCGGAAGCCGGGGACGAGGAAAAGGAGGACGACGGCGGCAACGGCGACAAGGCGAAAGCGAAGGATAAGAAAAAAGAGAGCGGCGGGGGCGAAACCTGTATCTGCATTACCTGCGACAGGACCTTTGAGGCCGAGGAGGGCAGGAAGCCGCGCTGCCCCATCTGCATGTCCATTCACAGCGTCGAGCCGTACAAGCGAAAGGGAGCGATCATCAAAAAACAGAACGCGAGGCTGATCGCCATCATCGCCGTCCTTGTTGTCGCGGCAGCGGCCGCCTATCTGCTGATGGAGTTCAAGTACAAAAAAGCCGGGCCCGCCGGTGACACGAAATACGGCATGTCGCACGAGCAGCTCGTAGCGCAGCTGACCGCAAAAGGCATAAGCGCCGAAGCCATCATCGATCCTTTCCAGTCAGGCGAGGATTTCAAGGCTTTCGTGGAAAAGGCGGCGGCCGGGGCTTCCAGGAAGCAGAAAGGCGAGAAGCTCTACAACGCGTTTCTGGATTTCAAGAACAAGGGAGCGTACACGGCGTTCGTCCCGAGGCAGCCCCGGCAGAAGGAGCCCATGAAAGCGGGCCAGGTCCTGGCTTCGATCCGCGGCAGCGAAAAAACGCCCCTCTACAGCCTGGAGCTTGCGACAATGTTCGCGGTTGCCGCCAGGCTGCTGGGCATGCACGCGGCCATCGTCAAGGTGGACGATTACAAGGATCTCAAGGCGCCGCTGGACCCCTCCGGAAACGCGGGGCATTTTGCCGCCGCCGTGTTTGAGAACGACAGCTTTCAGGGCAAAGCGGTCCTCTATGACCTGCACGGCGCGCGCGTGCAGCCGGGTGAAGCCGCAACATTCACGGTTCTCGACGACATCCAGGTCGTGGCGTCCTATTTCGGGCACCAGGCCTTTCACCTGAGCGGCGTGAAGTTTGATTCCACGGCCGCGCTTGCGCGCATCGAGGACGCCATCAGCCTGTTTCCCTCCTCTGCCGAGCTTCACAGCCTCAAGGGCCTGATCTACATTGCCTCCGGCGGCGTTGAGGAGGGAAAGCAGCAGATCCGCAAGGCGATGACCATTCAGAAGGACGCCCAGCGCATCCTCAAATGGGGCGCCATCCTCATGGCCGAGGGCGAGGAGGAAGAGGCCCTCGTCGAGATCCGCAAGGCCATCGATCTGAAGCAGAACTATGCCATGGCCCATGCCACCCTGGCCATGGCCCTGCTTGCCTCGGGTGAGTCCGATGAAGCGCGCAAGGAGCTCGACCTTGCAGCGGAGCTCGACCCCCAGGACCCTCTCATCCCTCTTTACGAGGCAAATTATTACCTCGAGAGGGGGCAGGTGACGCAGGCTCTCGAGTTCGCGGAAAAAGCGTTTGAGCGAAGCTACGGGGATCCGCAGGTCGGGATCATGCTCGCATCGCTGTATGGAAAAACCGGCAAGATGAGCAAGATGGCCAAGGTGCTGGACCAGATACTGAACAACGAGAACATCCCCGATGAGCTCAAGACATCCATCAAGGACAAGTTTGACTATGACCCCGGGGATTTAGATTTAGACGAGGAAGGCGAAGATGGCGAGGAAGAGGACGAGGATGGCCTGGCTCTCGGCCTCGGGGGAATAGAGCCGAAGGGCGGGCTTCTCAGCTCGCCGGGCAAGGGCCTCGGAAAGGGCCTCGGCAAGCTCGACGACGAGGACGACGAGGACGACGAGGAGCTCGAAGGCGAGGACCAGTTCAAGCTTCAGATGGGCTCGTCCAAGGGAGGTCTGCTGACAGGAAAGGGCTCGGGCCTCGACCTGGAGATGCACTAAAGCCCGCAAGGATATCAGGAGGAATCGATGAACTGCCCGAAATGCAAATCCGGGGATTTCAGCGAGTTCACGTCAAAGGAGGGGGTTGTCGTCGATTTCTGCTCGCACTGCAAGGGCATTTGGTTCGACAGCGGTGAAATCACTCTCTACGCTGAAACCGGGCAGGACGTGCCCTCGAAGCGGGACTCGCTCATGAGCGCGCAGGCCACGGAGCATGCCTGCCCGAAATGCGAGGGACAGAAGCTTGTCGAAATGCCCTACCTGCCCGGCCACGACCTCCTGGTAGATTTCTGCACGCAGTGCCACGGAATCTGGCTCGACAGCAAGGAGCTGCCCGGGCTCAAGAAGCTCGCGCGCAATGTCGAGAGCCTGGGTAAAATCGTGAGCACGGTGACGCAGGTGGACGACATGGGCTACCAGGTCATTGAAATGAAAGAGCCGCCGGCCGGGCCCCCCGGGGGGAAATAATAAAATTTTGGGCAGGGGCGGCTTCAGCCGCCCGTATCCGGGGAGCCTGAAGGCTCCCCTACCCGGTGTATTCAAAAACAGCTGATAGCCGAATGCCGGCAGCCGAAGGCTGCCTACGGCGAATAGTAGTTCCAGTTCTGTTTCTGCCGCCGGTAGTGCTGCAGGGTCCAGGGGCAGATCAATAAAGACTATTTTGGAAGCCTGGTATCGAGAAAGGATTTGAGCTTTATAAGCGTGCGATCGCTCTTTTCAACCTGCGGAGCGATGTATTCCTTGCAGAAGTTGTTTGCTTCCATCTGCACTTCCCTGAGCTTATCGGGCAGTGATACGATTTCCCCGGCGCTTCTTCCCCTGGCGGAGCCGGCTGAAAGTCCGGCCACATACCTGCTGAATCGCCGATGGATGTCCTCGCCGAGAATTTCCCTTATTTTCGAGGAATCCTCGCCGAGCGCTTTTAACTTTGACGCCAGCTCGACGTCCAGAGGCTCGATCGCTCCAACGTCGAGGCCCGATGCGCACAGGCGCATGGTCATGACATCGTCCAGGAAGCCGATGTCGTCTATCCCGTCGGGAATGAGATCGATGGACTTGAACAGGTAATTGACGACACCCGCGGCCTTCTGCCGCGTTTCGGCGGGGAAGCGGTCGTCCTCCATGAGCTTCACGAAGCCCTGAATGTCATCGGCCATGCCGGTCAGCCACTCTTGTACAAGATCGATGTTGTCCATGTTTTCCTCCTGCGGTTCCCGCGCGCAGCCAGGACCTGTGTGTCAGTCTTCTGCGAGGATATCGCTCTCCACGTCGGCTTCGTCCTCGGGGTCCGGGGGAATGTCCGGCTCGGGGTCGACGAGGAGGTCGCTGTCGTCATCGAGGTCGTCCGGTGCGTCGACGACCTCCATGTCCTCGCCGGCCGGAATGTCCTCGTAAAAGTCCTCGGATGGGTCCAGGAAGTCGATCACTTCGGGGGCAACCTCGCCGTCCGAGGTGGAGGACTGGCAGAGATCATCGGTGAGCCTCCTGCATGTGATCGTGTAGAGCAGGTCTTCGTCGGGCAGTGTCAGGCTCGTCCCCAGAGGGTGCTTGGCCTCGGCCGTGGCGACGTCCTTGTATTTCCAGTAGCCCCTGACTTCGAAGCTTCCTGCGGATTCGATGCCCCGAAGAGGGATCTCGAAAACAAACTGGTCGGGGAATTTCTCCAGCCTGTTGACCGTGATTTCGTTGACGACCCAGTCGCCCGAAGCCTTGATGACAAAAAACCTGATGCCTTCCCTCTCCTCGGTCCTGTAGGTTACGGCGCCCCCGGCCCATGTGCCCTCGCCCACTTCGGAGAACTGGGTGCTTCCCGTCGGCCTGAACGTAAGCTCGAATTCGTCTATGCACATGAGCGTGAGATGAGCGGGCGAAGCATCGATCCTGATCATCAGGATGTCCCCGGATCCCTTGTCGCAGGAAACCTGGGGCAGCGCCGCGAGCAGCAGAAAAACAGGGAGGATGATCTTACCGATTTCTTTCATCTTTGTAAAATCTTCAGTAGCTGCGGGCCCCTGGCCCGCCTGGAATCAGCGCGCCAGGGGCGCGCGGCTGCTGGGCACGCCGGAGGGCGTGCAGCTGCGTTTTATCGTATACCGTCCTAGTAATTCGGAAACGGCACGGCATCCGCGCCTTCGTCTCCGCCCCCGTACACCACGCCTATGGCGGCGGCGGCTCCTCCCAGCACGATCCCGCCGAGGATGGTCCATAACCACCACTTGCCGGCAACTCCCTTTTTCTTCTTCTTTTCCGTGGTTTCGAGGGTAATATCGTGCCGGGTAATCAGGGACTCGCCGGCCGGTTGAACATCAATGCTTCCGGAAAAGGTCTTGAAGCCTTCTTTTTCCACCGAAATCTCGTGTTTCCCGACAGTGATGCCCTCAAGGATACCGAGCGGAGACAGTCCCATGTCATTGCCGTCGATGAGGACTTTTGCGCCCTTGGCCGAGATCGCAAGCAGGAGGGAGGCGCGCTCCCTGGGCTCCACGGGGGCTGTTTTTTCCTCCTCCTCGACCAGAACTTCCTCTTCCTCCTCCTCCGTGCCGCCCTCCTCCGGGCTTTCCACGGCGCCCTCCGCGGCGCTCCCCGATTCTTCCACGGCTTCGCCGCCGGCGGCATCGCCGGACGGCGGTTTCCACCCCTTCGGAAGCAGGTCGGTCATTGCCTTGGCCGTCTCGTCGTAGAGAAGCTTCTTCGGGTCCTGCGTGTCGCCGGGCACGTTCACGGTGTGAGCTTTCTGTCCGATGATCTGCCCGTTCCCCTTGCCGCGGACCTCGATGTACAGGTTCACCGACACGGGCGGTTTTTCGAACACGGCCTCGGCGTTGATCAGGAATTCGGCAGTCTTCACCTTCATGTTGCAGCTCGACGGCACCGTTGAGCCGGCGACATTGAACGTCAGGTGATCGAGGACGGAGTCGCAGATGCCCTGTTTAACGGATTCCAGGAACTTCTTGCCCTTATTGCCCTTTACATCGACATTGACCTGGAACTCCTGGGCGAGGGCACGGGAGTGCGTCAGTAGCAGGAACGCAACAAGGATGCAGGACAGGCCGTGTTTCATTCCTCTCCTGCCTGAGATAGGATATGGAACTCAACCCTTCGATTCTTCGCCCTGCCGGCGCTCGTCACGTTCGGCGCGATGGGTTTTGATTCCCCGTAACCTTTCGCAACCAGCTTGTCCGGCTCCACGCCGGCGGCAATGAGGTAATCGCGCACGGAGTTGGCCCGGTCCTGGCTGAGCTGCATGTTGTAGTCGTCCTTGCCCTTGTCGTCCGTGTGGCCCTGGATCTCCACCACCTGGAGCTCGGGATGATTGATCATCAGGTCCGCAACGCTGTCGAGGATGACGAAGCTGTCGGACTTGATGATGGCCGAGTTGAACTCGAAGTGGATCTGCTTCTTGATCCTGATCTGCTTCTTCTTGATGAAGACAAGGGCGTTCTTAGGCTTCTTGCTGAGTATGAGCTGGACATTCGCGCTGCCGCCGGCGGGCCCGTCCACCTTCATGTTTTTCGAAAAATAGCCCTCGAAATCCGCCTTCACCTCGTAGATTCCGGCCTCGGTTTCGAGCGAGAAAGACCCGGAAACATCGGTTGTGAGGCTCTTCTCGCGCGGTCCTTTCAGCGTAACGGAAACGCCGCCGAGTGGGCTGTTGTCCTTTGCGTCGAGCGCGACACCGGAAATCGTGGCGAGCTTCGGCATCGGCCTCATTTCGCAGACAGCCTCCGCGTCGCCCGTTTCCTCAAGCGTCGCGGCGCAGGTCGAGTCGAAATACCACTCGGCGGTGACCGACATGTCGACCTCACCCGCTTCGAACGGGTAGCTGACGAATGTTCCGTCGGCGCCCGTAACGAGCGCGTTCAGGTCCCTGCCGACGAACGTGACAATGGCTCCATCGACGGGAGACTTGGTATCCGTGTCGATGACCTTTCCGAGAATCCGCGGTTTCGGCGGCGGTTCCTTTATTTCGGTTTTGACGACTTCCTGGATCTTGACGACCTCCTTGGGTTTTGTAACGGGCGTGTAGCTGATGCCGAAGTAGATCATGTAGTTCGGGTTCATGGCCAGCTCGCGGACCCTGTTGTTCTTGTCCATGCCCGTCACGCCGATGTCCGCGGCAACCAGGATGCCCAGGCCTTTCAGCGAGCCGTAGGGGAGTCCCCGGACCCTCATGCCGATCGTAATATTGGTGGGGAAGGACGAGAATCCCTTGTTTTCGAGGCAGTAATCATCCTCGGTGTAATCGTTCAGGTTCTGGCCGCAGTTAAACCCCTGCCTGTTTACGGGGATACCCATATTGAACTCGAGGAACGGGTTGACGTAGGGGGCGGGGAAATCAAAGCCGAGCCCGATTTTCATCAGGTCCACCCTGTTCACGCCGAGCCCGAAGCGCTCGACGGGAGAGAGGCAGGCCAGCGGGCTGTAATTGCCGTCCGCGTCGCTCTCGCAGGGAAGCGTTTCCCTTTCACCCCTCGCCGCCTCCTCGTCTTCGACCAGGTTGGCCGATTCATCGAAATAATAAGCCGTGAAAAGATGGATGCGCAGGGGGACTTTCCTGTTGATCTTCTGAATGTCCAGTGTAAAGGGCAGGAAGAGCTCGTGGGATGCCGTTCCGATGCCGACTTCGCCGACCTTGTTGAGCAGTATCGCCCTGTAGCCCAGGCCCAGGAAGAGGTACTTCGTTACAGGGTAAAAGAAGCGCAGCCCGAGGCTCGCGTCGCCCAGAGTCTGGAAGAGCGGCGGCTCGAACTGGTCGTCGGAATACCTGTTATAGTTTGCATATGACTTCAGGCCTATGGCTGCCTCGAAGAATTTCCAGATAGTAAATCTGAAGCTGGCCGTTCCGGAAACATACTTGTTCGTGTCGTCCGTGTAGATAAAGTCGTCCTTGAGGAAGAAGCCGACGTGAATGCCGACGGCCCATGACCATGGCTCGCCGGAATCACCGCTGATGATGCGGACGAGACCGGAAAACCCCGTGTCAGTCGGGTGGGCAATGGCCGGCTCCTTGTCCGCGGGCGCTTTATTTTCAGGCTCATCCTCCAGGTCCCCCTCGTCGGTGAGCGGCTCGAGGCTCTTCAGGCCGTCGTCATCTCCGCCCGGAGACAGGAGATCACCCGATCCTTCGGAATCGTCCGATCCCTTTCCCTCATCATCGTCTCCAATCGGAACAAGGGTGTCGAGCTCGGACGTATCGTCATCATCCTGGGCCATTGCCGGAGAGGACGATGAGAGCATGAAGACAAGCAACGCAGGCGCAGTAAAGGAACCAGTTGCGAGGTAGAAGAATGGATACCCATTTCTCTTTTGCATTTCTTTCTCCTTTAATTATTGAATTGAATTCGAGTCAACTCACGGCTTATCCGCAGCTTGGCGCTGAAACGAGCGTGCCATTGAAGGATAAGCAATAAATTGGTATTTCAATATAAACTCAATTAAAATAAAATGCAAATGATTTTATCAATGTGTCAAGAAGCTGGCGCCTGAGGCAAAAAAGCCGTAGTTCAGGACAGAATCCGGGATCTTCTCATACCACTCGTAGTGCGGGGCTTGAGCCCCGCTGCGGCCCTGAAGGGCCGCACTACGGGCCATGATCGGCGCAGCTTCTTCTTTATATAAACGGCCTCAGTATTTCCAGCGCAATGACGGTAAAGGCCCCGGCTGCGAGGTCGTCGGCCATGACGCCCACGCCTCCGCCGACGCGTTTATCAATCCACGAAATGGGATATGGCTTCACGATGTCGAAAAACCGGAAAAGCACGAAAGCGGCTATCACGATGGCAACCGTGGCGTTTTCCCAGCCCGCGAGGGACAGCATCATACCGGCCACCTCGTCGATGACGATCCTCCGGTCGTCGTGCGTTCTGCTCGTTTTTTCATATACTTCCGCCGCCCAGGTGCCGGCAAAAACAACGAATGTCGTTGCGAGGAAATAAACGGCGAACCCGCCCTGCCAGGCGGCAACGGCAAGACAGAGGCCGACGATGGCGCCGGCGGTTCCGGGCGCGGCTGGCGCAAGCCCGATGGGCGTGACGCGGCACACGTGGGTCGCCAGCTTCAGCTTGATAAACTCATTCATGGTTTGGGCTGATCATATCCCTTGTCCATACCGCACTCCCCCGGCTTCTTGTCGGGGTCGGGCAACGCATGGGGGACGGGCGCTTCCTTCTGCTCTTTCTGGAGGTTATCCTGGATCCACTGTTCCAGGGCCTCCTCCTTGTCGACCCTGTTGCAGCGCTGCCGCTCGATGGCTTTGCGGGAGTCCTCAAGCGTGGAGACGATCATTGTTACGGACAGCACGCCCTTGCCCTCCAGGATCGCCTCCATCACGGAAACGGGCTTCTTGGGCCACAGCAGGCGCGTCATCTTGAATTGATAATCGGTCGTGGGGCAAAGGTACAGTTCGTAGTCGGTGCCGTAATTCTGAACGGTCACCATGGAGTGCTGCTGGAACACCCTCCAGGTGGGCAGGGAATTGGCGAATTGAATGACAACGAGGCTCCCGGTCTCCCTTTCTATGGCATACCACACGTTGACGCCCGTCTTGTCGAGCTCCTTGTACCACTTGCGCTCGTCCGGATCGGTCTTGGCGGGCTGGAACGTTGCGGTGCTCCTGGCCTTCTGAAACTCCTCTTCGCTGATGCCCAGCCAGATATCCCGGAAGGATTCGGGCAGGATTTTCAGGCTTGCGGACTTGAGCTCTTCCCGCTGCTCGGGAGTCGGATCCTTGCTTTTCGCCGGCCGGTTCGTGGTTTTGCAGCCGAAGGGCAGCAAGGCGAAAAACAGGGGAATGATGGGCAGCAGCACAAGGCCTGGGTTGGTATTTTTCATGATCACCTCAAAAAAGAAAAGAACGGGAATTTTCCGGTATTAAACTTCAACCACGCACTATTGTAAAGAATTTGACGCGAAAAAATGTTGACATCTTTGAGAAACGCGCGACAATAGTAAAATAGGAGATCTCATGCGCAGGATGCTCACCGTAGCCGCGGCCGGCGCCGCGCTGATTGTTCTCATGTGCCCGGGGCCGATGTCCGTCTCGATGGCCACGTCCGCGTCCAGGGCATCCGGCCCGGCTTCCCCGCAAAGCTATGTTCCGGAAACCGTCGTGCACCTGCCGTGGGGTTCTGGAGACTGGCAGGCCGGAAAAAAGGACGCCGACGAGTCCGCGCCCGAAGGCCCCATGAGCTTCACGGTCTCACCGTGGGGAGGCATTTATCTTCTCGACCAGGTCAATTTGAGGGTTCTCATGTTCAGCCCCCAGGGCTTGCCCGTCGGGCAGGTGCCGGTGCATTCCGATACGTACCAGGATATCGAGGTGAGCGCCGGCGGGCAGATCGTGCTTCTCGACCGGCTCGCCGGCAGGTGCCTCACCGTCCTTGACGCGGGCGGGAAGCCGGTTTCCCGGACCGGCATCGAAGGCGGCGCCATACCGGAGGGAGGCGGCGTAACGGCGATGTTTCTTCGCGATGACGGCGTCTGGCTGGAGGTCGAGCACCGCTACCTGGTCAGGCTCCTCGACGGGTCTTGCGCCCCGACGTCGCAGCAGGTCTTTCCCGGCAGGTTCGCGCCGGCCGCCCCGCGCGCGCTGCGGGCGCAGCGACTGACACCGTCATCGGCGGAAATCCAGATAGTTGACGGCTCCACGGGCGGTCCTGTGGGCAGGGCGGTCATGGGATGGGGCAGCTTGCTGTATCGCATCGTGTGGATCGAGCCCGACCGGCACGGCAACATAGTCATGATGTTTCATCTTCTCGATGAGCTGGACCCCGTGAACGTGGCCCGCGAGGAGGTCGCGGCCTATGTCGCCAGCTCCGACCTGCAGACCGTAACGCCTCTTTTTTCCACGCCCGATACGATCAGGGAGTGGGAGCAGTTCCGCGAGTTCAAAGTCCTCGCGGACGGGACCGTGCTCCAGATGGCTTTCATGGATGACGGTGTGAGGTTGATACAATGGAAGTAGCCACCGGTTCAGCCCGGATCGTCCGGAGCGCGGCAGCGGCGCTGCTTCTTTTAGCCGCGGCCTGGCTGCCGGCGCATGAAGCCAAGGCCGCTCCCGAGCCCATGAGCCGCGACGAGATCATCGCTCTGGCCGCGTCGGGCGTGGGGTATTCCTACTGGTGGGGAAGCGAGTGCTGGCGCGAGGACGGCACCTGTCCCGGCTCGTGCTCAGGCTCGTGCCCGAGCTGCACGCACAGCGCGTGCTGCAGCGGCGGGTGCTCGGAGTACGGCGCGGACTGCTCGGGCTTCGCGACCAAGGTGTGGCAGGTCCCGGACCCGATCGCGCTTTCGGCCTGTCATGTTTTCCGCTACACCACGGTCGAATTCCGCAACAACACCACCCACTGGGACCAGATAGCGAGGGGCGACATGGAGAAGGGCGACGCGGCCGTGTACAACAGCGGGAGCGGCGGCCACATCGTGATCTATGAGAGCGGCGATCCCTGGGGATCCATCTGGGCTTACGAGGCGCGGGGCTGTTCCACGGGCATCGTGCACAATGAGCGCTCCCTGTCGTCGAGTTACATCGGCATCCGCAGGCACAACCTGATCGTGGGGGACTGCAGCCCGGGCGAGACGGGCTCGCAGGCATGCGGCGACTGCGGCACGCAGACGCGAAGCTGCGGCGGCGATTACACCTGGGGCGGGTGGAGCGCCTGCGACGGCCCGGATCCCGACGGCGGCGAGCAGGTCTGCGACACGGGAGGTCAGGGGGTCTGCGGCGAGGGGAGAATGCGCTGCGAGGAGGGGTGGCTCAACTGCAGGGGCCTCTTCACGCCCGTGGACGAGCTCTGCGACGATCTGGACAACGATTGCGACGGCGAGGCGGACGAGGAGAGCCCCGCGCTGCTCGGCGAGCTCGAGCCGGTTTACGCAGCCTCCTTCTTCAACCGGTCCTTCCCCGCCGGCCTCGCCGCCGGGGGGGAGGCGGACGTGTGGCTGGAGTTTCTTAACGAGGGGAGCGCGGCCTGGGCAGCCGGCGACATCACGCTGCGGGCCCTCGGCCCGGAGGACAGCGACGTCAGCGAGCTGTACGTGCCCGGCGACTGGCCGTCCGCCGACACGGCCGCAGTGCTCGAGGCGGCCGTGGCCGACGGCGGGATCGCCCGGTTCGAGTTTCGCATCAGGGCGCCGGACATGCCCGGCGAGCGGCTGGTGGAGCTCTTCACGCTGGCAGGTCCATCAGGAGAGTTGATCAAATGCCCGGCGCCCGGCTACCAGGCGGAGCTGGACATCCTGGAGGAGGGGGCGGACCCTCTTCTCGACATGGCGGACATTGCGGACAGGCCGGCGGACGCCGCCGTGGACGCGCCTGCGGACGAAACCGCCGCGCCCGACGACGGGCTCCCCCACGTGACCCCCCAGGGGCTTGAAAGCGGCTGCGGCTGTATAATCGTCGTTGGTCGATAGTCGATACTTAGTACAGCGCCCCGCAAATCAGGGACCACCCCTAAAATTTGATATGCCTGAGTCAAAAGTGATATTGTTGAAGCCGTGATGACAGAGGAAGGAGGGCGACATGGCGACACCTATCACGGCGATTCACATTGAACTGAC
>JBDRLK010000196.1:0-8181 GCA_043813155.1 Pseudomonadota bacterium
GGCCCGCCGACACGTCGTCGGACGCGCCGCTCACCGACACTCCGTTGCCCGACGTACAAGCGGATTCCACGCCTGACGGAACGGGGGACGACTGCGAGGACAGGGCACATTGGATCTATATTGTCGACCGGGGCAAGATGCTGATACGTTTCATGCCCGACATCATGTCCCTGACCGAGATCGGCACCTTGAACTGCCCGGTCGGCGCGGGCGTCACGCCTTTTTCCATGTCCGTGGACCGCAATGCCGTGGCATGGGTCCTTCACACGAGCCTCCTGGGCCTCGGCGGGGGCGAGCTGTTCAAAGTGAGCACGCTGGACGCAAGCTGCGAGCCCACCACCTTCACGCCCGCCCAGGAGGGCTTCCAGGTCTTCGGCATGGGCTTTGTCTCCGACGCGCCGGGGATCGAAGACGAGACCCTGTTCATCGCGGGCGGCGCCACGCTCAGCATCGGCACGGGCCCCTCTCAGCTCGGCTATATCAACATGGACACGCTGGTCGTGACCCGCCAGGGCACGGTGCCGAACTGGCCCGAGCTCACGGGCACGGGCCTTGCCGAGCTGTGGGGCTTTTTCCCGGAGAGCACGCCGCCGACCGTGTCCATGATCGACAAGTGGACGGGCAACGTGAGCAACACCTACAACCTGCCCGAGCTCGACACTGGACAGACCGAGGCCTGGGCCTTTGCCTTCTGGGGCGGTGATTTTTACATCTTCCACAAGACCATGGCCGACGTCTCCACGAACATCTGGAAGCTCGAGATGGATGGCGGCACGGTCACCAACGTGATGCCCAACATCGGATACGCCATCGTTGGCGCGGGGGTTTCCACCTGCGCGCCGGTGACCATCATCTAGCTTCACATCTTCATCATGTTTCCCCGGTGAGTTGTTTGTGTGCCGGTGGGCCGGCACAGAAGACAGGAATGTCATAGCGCGACTGCGCGATGATTCGGAGAAATCGGCTGAAAAGCTGAAAAACGGGTCGTGGCACGGTTGTTGCGTTTTATGGTGGGCATGACAATTACCGAAAGGAGGCCGGCCATGACAAGGCAAACAGTAATTACACTGTGTTTATCCCTGATGGTTGTCGCGACCGCGGGATGCTTCGGCGACTCGAGCGGAGCGGAAGACTATTACCCGGAGCACGACGCAACGTACGATTCAATGCCCTATGACGCGGCCGCGGACACGGCCGGCGATTCATTGCCGCTGCCGGACGCGCCGCCGGACACATCCGAGAGCGACGCGGCAACGGACACGGACGCGGTCGAGGACGCCGACGATGAGGACGCGGAGCCGCCCAATGTGTGCGACGAGGAGATTGACGAGCCGCAGGTCCTCTACCTTTCGGCCGACGACTCGAATTCACAGGCCTCGCCGGTTTATGCCAGGAAAATGATTGAGCAGGGCCGGATTGTTCCATGGTACTCGGTGCGAACCTATGAGTTCCTGAATTACTACAACCTGAGCTACGAGCTTCCCGAGCAGGGCAGGGTGACGGTCGTTGCCCAGATGCAGCCCGACCCGGATCCTGAAGAGGACGGCCTGTACAACCTGCAGATCGGCGTTCAGGGCCACCACATGGGAGAGGACATGCGCAGGCCCATGAACGTGACCTTTTCCCTCGATACCTCGGGCTCCATGTCCGGAGATCCGATCAACCTTCTCAAGGCCGTGTGCAGGCAGATTGCCGCCAACCTGCGTGAAGGCGACGTGGTGTCCATGGTGATCTGGAGCGACACGCAGGCCGTGACGCTCGAGTCCCACGTGGTTTCAGGGCCGGATGACGACGAGCTCCTGGACGCGATCAGCCGCCTCGAATCCGGGGGAAGCACGAACCTTCATGCCGGGCTCGTCACGGCTTACGAGCTTGCCGAGGCAAACTATCGCGAGGGCTGGCTCAACAGGGTCGTTCTCATCAGCGACGGCCAGGCCAACACGGGCGAAACAGACCATGATCTCATCGCCGCTCATGCCGATGACTCCGAGAGGGAAGGCATCTACCTGGTCGGCGTGGGCACGGGCAACGGCTATGACGACACGCTCATGGACACGGTAACGGACAAGGGAAAGGGCGCCTACATTTTCATCGACAGCGAAGAGGAGGCGGTCAAAATGTTCGGGGAGAAATTCGTATCGAGCATGGAGATCGCGGTCATGGACGTGCAGGTGCAGCTGACCATCCCGCCCGTTCTCAGGATGGAAGTGTTCTACGGCGAGGAGGTTTCCGGAAACCCCAAGGAAGTCGAGCCGCAGCACCTTGCGCCGGACGATGCCATGATTTACCAGCTCTCGCTCCGGTCCTGCTGGGAGCTGGGGGAAGAGGACACGATCAAGGCCGTGGCCAGCTACGTCGACCCTGCCACGCGCGCCGGCAGGACGGATTCGTTTGAGGCGAATGCCCTCGATCTCCTGGAAGGCGCGTCCGTGCAGCTGGGCAAGGGCTATGCCATCGTGGCTTACGCGGAAGCCCTCAAGGAGATCGACAAAACAGCCGACATTTCAGAGCAGGCGCAGCTGTGCTCGGACGCAAAAGCCAAGGTCGATGCCGCGGCCGCGGCGCTCGATGACGACGACCTGGATGAAATCTCGTCCCTGCTGGAAACCTACTGCAGACTTTTTGGCGGCTGATTATAAGTTCCCAATAATTCCTCCAAGCAGCAGACAGGGAGCCGGGCATGGGGCCCGGCTCCCTGTTATGGGAGGGCCCGGCCCCCGTCTATCTTGACAGGACGGACCGGTTCCTAATATGATTTTCTTGTGAGCCGATTTCTGGAGGAACTATCAAATGAAGCGAATCGCCGACCATGACATCATCGTAAGCGACCTGGACGCGCTGGACAGCATCCTGAAAGAATACGCGGCCACGAATCGCGCCTTCGTGGTCGTTTCCAGGGAAAAGGAAGAAAACCTGCCCCTGCAGCTCCAGGAAGTGCTGGACCACGGCAACTACCTGCACGGGGACGCCACGAGGGATGAAACCCTGGAGAAGGCGGGCATAAAAAAGGCCGAGTCCATCATCATCGCCACGGGCGACGACAGCTTCAACATGTACGTGCTGGTGACGGCAAAATCGCTGAACCCGGGGCTGAACAAGATCGTTCGCATCAACAACGTGGAAAACAGCTCAAAGTTCACGTCCGTCGGCGCGGACCGCGTGCTTCCTGCCGCCTCGATCATCGGGCAGATGCTGACGCAGGCCGCCTTCAACCCCGTTTCGCACAGGTTCCTGGTCGCGCTCACCACGCACACGCAGGACCCTTTCCTCGAGGATGTCCACCCGGGCAAAGAAGACATCGGAAAAAAGGTGCTCGACCTATACAAACGCCCCATCGTTCTTTCCAGGGACGGGAAGTTCATCGTCGATATCGAAGAGGAGAAGCTGAAGGACGGGGACGTTATCATCAAGACCCACAATAAATTCAAGTCATGAGGACTTTCGCCGTACTGTTGTCTCCGGTATCAGCTGTCTGCCTGACGTTCGGCCTTCTTCCATGCGCCTGCGGGGGGGAGTTTTTCATCGAAGGGAAGGACGCTCAGCCGGACGCGCCTGCGGATGGTGCACCTGATGCGGACGACGGCTTCGGTGAATCGGGCGAGGATGCGCCCCATCCGGACATTGGGGATGATATGGACGACGCTGCCGACGGGACGGATGGTGCGGTGGATACGCCCCCTGACACGGCCCCCGACCCTTCGACCGACCCGCTGCCCGATCCCGGGCCCGAGGTCGACCCCTGCAGCGGCACAACGCTTGCCGAAAGGTTTTCCGTGACGTCGGTTGACGTTTCGCCGGCCGGCGTGGCCGGAACGTACTACAGGCCTTCTATAGTCCTGTCGGCCCTGGATGACGGCACGTCCAAGGCGGCCTGGAACGACGGCTCGGGCGCAGCCCACATTACACCCCTGACAGCGGCGGACGAGCGGGCCGGGGACGACATCGTGATACCGGGATCGGACATTGCCGGTTTCGTGGCCCACGCCGACGGGGGCGCGCTCCTCGTGGTGCGCGATGACGTGATGGCGCTCAGAAAAGTCGATAATTCCGGGGCCGTGATTTTCGACATCGAGTTCGTCGGGAACAACGATCACGAAGTGATGTGGAACAAGTGGATCGATTCCTGGAGCGACTCGGGCAGGCTCGCGTGGTCGGGCAGCGAGTACGGAGCCTATTTCGGCCACACCATGCTGTGGGACAGCGGCCGTCACCAGGGCGACATGCTTCAGGTCGTGGACGGGTCCGGGTCGGCGCGCGAAGAGTGGGGCTGGGGCTGCAGCCACAGCCTCGAAGTCCTGATCGCCCACAACGGGTCGCGCTTCGGGCCTGTCTGTCTTTCCGACTGCTACCCGACCAAGGGAATCCATTTCAACCACCGCACGGACGAGATATCGCCCGAGCCCAGCGGCGACTGCGGGGGTGGCAGCGCGGCCCGGCTGGGGGGGCTCGTGCCCCTGGCCGGCGGCGGCTTTTTCCTCACCTTTACCTCGCCTGAGGGCCGCGCGTCGGACGATGTGGTTCTTGTTCGCATCGACACGTCCGGCGGCGTGTCCGTGGGGCCGGAAATGTATCTTACCGACACGGCGGGCGTGGACGAGCACGGCGCAAAGCTGGCCGCCTATGGCCCGAATCTGCTGGTCGCGTGGATAGCCGGCGGCAGCACCCTGCTGGCCGTTGTCGGAGGCGACGGCGCGTTCGTGGAAGGCCCGGTGGACGTGGGCCAGGCCTATGACGAGGACGACGATTTCATCAATTTCTCGAGCGGCGAGGCGGGATGGGCGCGCGGTGCGGGCAGCCGGATCGAGATCGTGCGCGTGGCGGTCTGCCCCTGATTGGCGGCGACGCCTGTTATTTGACGCATTGTCATTTGCGGGAAAATTGCTACACTAAGAAGTAATGATTATTAGAGCGTTAATCCTGTTCCTGGCCGCGGCGGTTGCCGGCTATTCGGCCGGCGGATGCGAGGGATCGTTTGTCAAGTCGGGCGAGGACGGATCGGACGCCGGGGACATGCAGTCCGACCCCGACGCCATGACCGAAATTCCCGCGGATACCGGGATCGATCCCGCGGACGACCCGGTCGTCGACGTGCCCCCGGATCCCGCGGCCGAGGACCCCGCGGATCCGTGTTTCAGCGTGACCTGCGGCGACAATGCCCACTGCGTGGCCGGCAGCTGCGTGTGCGATGACGGGTACGTGGACGCGGGGGGCGTCTGCAGGGAGGCCGATCCGGGCGACCCGGAATCGAGAACCGAGGAGGAAGTTTGCGCAAGGTGGAGGGCCGATTATCCCACGCAGGCCTCCTGGGTCTGGAACGAAGGGCCCACGCAGTGCGATCCCGGCGAGGTGAATGACACGGCGCGCGACGACGGGGTTCGGAGGATCAACCTGTACCGCTGGCTCTGCGGCCTGGGCCCCGTGACGCGGGCTGACGCGGCCACGGAAAGCGCGGCACAGGCCTGCGCCATCATGATCTATCGCAACGGCACGCTGAACCACCATCCTCCCGCGTCCTGGGACTGCTATACCGCGCAGGGCGCGGATGCCGCGGGGAGCAGCAACCTGGCCATGGGATCGTCCAATCCCGCCGGGTCCATCGACCAGTACGTGGAGGACCGGGGCAATGCCACGACCATGGGCCACAGGCGCTGGATCCTCAACCCTCCCTACGGCAGGGCGGGCCTGGGCCACGCGAGCTCGTACAACTGCCAGCATGTTTTCGACTGGTCGGGGTCATCCTCGCGCTCCTGGGTGGGCTTTCCCGCGCCCGGCCCGTACCCGGTCCAGGCCGTCATGGGCTCGTGGACCTTTCACGGCGACGGCGTGGGCAGCGCCACGCGCGTGACCGTGGTCAGGGAGTCCACGGGAACGGACCTGGTCGTATCCGCGAGCCTGCTCGACCCGGGTTACGGGCAGGAGACGGTGTCCTTCGACCCCGGCGAGGCCAACGTGGGCGAGACCTATGTCGTGACGGTCACGGGCCTGAGCGGCAGCGACCTGACCTATAGAATCCGCATTATTGATTGCGGCTAGAAGCCATCTCATCCATACCGGGCAGGGGAGCCTTCAGGGGCTGTGTCGCAATTGTAGCTGCGCCCCCTCGGGGCGCCGCATACAGGCACGCCGAGGGCGTGCAGCACCACGTGCAGGGGCAGAACAGGGGCAGAAGGGGTTTAAGCGACTGCAGGCACGCCGAGGGCGTGCAGCTACACGTGCAGGGGCAGGCGGAGGGTGATTTTCGTCGAGCCGGCAGGGCTCTCCTCCATGCTCATGGAGCCGCCGTCCGCCTTCAGGCAGTATTCGATGATGGCCAGGGACAGGCTGAAGACCCGACTCTCTTTCGGGGATTCGAGCATGTCCTGCAGGGCATCCTCCCGGAACGCAAAGTCGTGTTTTCCGGCGCATTGAATGGACAGGATCAGGGTTTCTCCCTCGCGGCCGGCCGATATTCGCACCTTCTGCCTTTCATCCGTCCTGATCAGGATGTTGAAGATAACGATTTTCAGCATGGAAAACAGAAACTGGGGGTCGGCTTCCAGTGAAACGTCATCCCCTTCGATCAGCGTCTCGATCACCTCGTCATCGACGAGCGTGCATTCCCTGCCGAAGCTGGTGCAAAATTGCGCGAGAAGCTCGGAGGCCTTGATGAGGCAGGTGTCCGCGGCGCCGCAGCCGGCCAGGAGGGCGAGCTCATCACTGATGATTTTCATGTGATAAATCTCTTCCTCGAGCATGAATATGAGCTCCCTGGAAGCGTCGGAGGGCTGCAGCTGCTTTTTGATCTGGTAGGTCACATTCATGAGGGCTGCGAGAGGATTGCGCAGCCTGTGGGCTACATGAAAGGACAGCTTCTTTATGGCATCGATTTTTTCGTCCGATGCTTTGTTCTTGCCGGGATCAATCATGATGAACAAACCCTTTAACCCTTTACTTGGAATGATAATTTATATAAAATAAAATGCAAATACGCCATAGTGGCGCTATTTTAATATTTTACGCATGAGAGAAATTGCCGTCGAGTCGGTATTCAAGATCCTGACGAGCGGATCCATATCCGATCTGATAAGGACGCTTCAGAGTGTCATTTCCCGCTATATCCCGCTCAAGCAGACGAGCATCGGCATTTTCTCTCCCGCGGGCGACAGGCTTTTTATCGCGGGAAGCACGCTGGAGGAAATCGAGACCGCCTCCCTTCTTGACGTGACGCGGAGTTTCGACATCATGGAGCTGCTTCACGACAGGAAACCGGTCCTGCTTCGCCCCTTCAGGGCCGATAGCCGCGTAAGCAATATCCAGGACATCAACGAGGAGCTCCCGCCGGGAAACATCCTGATGCCCATGGAGATCGACAACACGGTGCTCGGGATGCTCATCCTCTATTGCAACGGCGCCATGTCGAGCGTCAATGAAGAGGTGCTGGAGCTCGTCGGGGATATTGCCATCACGGCCACGAACGCGGTCATCTCGATCCACGAGAAAGATTCCTACCAGGTGGAGCAGGACAGGCTCAAGTCGGAGGTTGAGAGCCTGAGCGGGGATTACGTGGCGACCAAGTTCTTCAGGGAAGTGTTCATGTACAATCCCGACGGGATGGTCGTGATGGATATGGTGGGAAGGATCATTCGCGCTAACCCGGCTTCGGAAGCCCTGCTGTGCCAGGACGGCAATCTGCTTCCGGACCATTTTATCGAGCTCGTTGAAGAGGACCAGAAGGACACGTTCAATGCGCTCCTGGACGGATTCCAGCAGGGAATCTATCCTCGCAACTACGAGGTCGACATCGTCCTGCCCACGGGCAGGCGCTCGATCCTGGCCATTTCGATTTCTCTCGTGCCGCAGAGAGAGGGTAATATCCTCATGACGCTCAGGGACGTGACCCAGGAAAGGACCATCGAAAGGCAGCTTGCCGAAGCCAAGGCATTCCAGGAGAAGATACTGCATTCCAGCGTCGATGCCATCATGGCGGCGGACCTGGAAGGAACAATCGTTCTTTTCAATGAAGCCGCGGCGACGTTGACGGGATGGCCGGCAGGCGAAGTGCCCGGAACAAAGAACGTGAAGGAGTTCTATCCCCGCTGCCATGCCAGGGAAGTGATGACGAAGCTCAAGAGCTACGAGGACGGGGTAAAGGTCAGGATGGAGCCGCAGATATGATTCGTCATCAAAAGAAAAGGGGAGAAC
>JBDRLK010000197.1:0-3232 GCA_043813155.1 Pseudomonadota bacterium
ATGCTAACTATGGCGACATGGTGCAGCGTCCATTCTGGATGAAGCGGCTTGAGAGCGCATGGAGCGAGGCATCCATCGCGTGGCTTTCCGGTGTTCGGCGCTAACTCTCGGCCGAAGGCTGCGCCGCGTTGGAGGAAGTCCCGACCCCCGCCTACTGCCGAGGGGAGGCCGGCACGCTTCGCGCGGGCTCAAGGCAGTGGAGCAGGATCTCCGGTTTGGAGAGCTCTCGCGAGATGGAGAATCTTTCGCGCAGGTATCGGACAAGCACGGAATCGGGCCAATCGTTCGTGAATCCCACCAGCCATACCCGCCCGTTCCTTCCCCAGCGCTCCGCCGCCAGCCGGCGCGCCTCTTCATGGAGAGGCGCCGGATCGCGCCGGTCCGCATAGAACCAGCCCGGGTGCCGGTCGGCCTGCGAGGGGAAGGATGACATGTCCGGCGCGAACCTCTCGCGCAGGAAATGAACCTTGACCGCATTGCCCGTCATTCCGGCGAACACGATGCTGTCGCCCGATTTCACCTGTTGCCTCAGATAGTCCGCCTGCTGGCGGGAAGGCATGAGGGGGGATCGGAAATAGAGCGCGTAGAGGCTGTAGGCCGAGAGAATGATCGCGGCGGACAGGAAAGCTCTTTTCCAGGGCCGGGTGAAGCGGCTGATCCCCCACGCGATGATCAGAAGGTAGAACGGGAGCGCGATCATGTCGTATCGTCCCGCCACGTAGATGGGGGAGGATGCCAGGGACACAGCCCACGGGATGGCCAGGGGGACCAAGAGGAAAGAGAACGCGATCTTGCCCGTGTCATCCCGCCTGGCGGCCGCCGCGGCTTTCCCCAGCAGGATCGCGTACACGGCCGCGGCCGGCCAGCGCAGGTCCGTCTGGAGGGACAGGGAGTAGTTCAGGGTCTGGTATATTCCCCCGGAGCCCATGACCTCCAGCGACCGCAGCACCGCGGCCCACGGGGGAAGCTGCTTGAAGAACGGACCGATCCACTTGAGCCCGGGCGAGGCGGCCTGCTTCAGGATCGTGCCCATCCAGGGCAGGTAGCACAGGGCGGCCGCGGCCAGGGCCAGCGCAAGACGGCTCCGGCGGCCCGCGGAACACGGCAGGAGCATGGCCAAGGCGGCCGCGGGCAGCAGGAACAGGCCGTAGTTGTGCGTGTAGGCCCCCGCGCACAGGCAGAGCGCCAAGCCCGCCCAGTCCTTGGCCCGATCCTCCTTGAGCGCTCGGATCAGCAGGTAGAAGGCCCAGAGCGACAGCAGCGGGACCAGCGTGTACATCCTGGCCTCTCGGGAGTAGAACACGTGCAGGGGGGACAGGCAGGCGAGCGCGGCCGCGTAGAGCCCCGCCTCCCGCGAGAACAGCCTGCTCCCCACCCGGTAGATGGCCGCGACCATGGCCGTCCCGAAAACGACCGAAAGGAGCCTGGCCGCCGTCTCCGTGATCCCAAATAAAGAGGTCCAATAGTGGAGGCAGAGGAAATACAGCGGGGGGTGCGCCCCTTGGCTCAAGTCGGACAACAGCTTTGCGGGAGCCTCCTGCGCGAGCAGGATGTAGTAGGCTTCATCCGGGTCAAGGCCCCGTCCGGCGCCGAGCTGAACCAGCCGCAGCGCCAGGGCCGCGGCCACAATGAGCCAGGGCGCAAGGTCAGGCCCGGCTTTGGCTTCCAGGCCGGCCTTCCTTCCCTTCTTCCGCGACGGATCAATCATGAGGTCCCCGCTTGGAATGGGGGCGACGGCTGGGCGGAGCGCCTGCTCCGCCGCGGCCGGCCATGGCCGACGCCGCAGCCCGAACCGGCCTCTTCAGAAGCCCGTCAGGGCAGCTTGCAGGTCTGCTGGCACTTTTCCCGGACGCGCTTGTTGCCCGTCATGCAGTCGAGCTTCCGCAGGGACGTGCCCTCGCAGCCGTCGTTGGCCGTGCCCTCCTCGTCGAAGCAGGCCTTGCAGGACTTGGGCTCGATCTGCACTTCCTTCTTCTCCGCGGCCTTCTCCTCTGCCGCGGCTTGGGCATCCTTGGCGGGTTCCTTCCGCGCGGCGTCCTTATTCGCGTCCTTGTCCTCGCCGGCGGGCTCCGCGGCGGGGGCCTTGTCGGGAGCCACGACCGCGGCGTCGCCGCCTTTGAGCTTCCGCTTGTCCGCCTGAAGCTGCCTGGTTTCCTCAGCCAACTCGGCGCTCTTCTTCTCGTACTCGGCCTTGCCGTCCAGATAGGCCTTCATCTCTTCCTCATACCGGGCCTTCTCCGCGGCATAGTTGGCGGCGTTCGGGTCCGGGGCTTTGGGCTGGGGACGGAGGTTGTAGGGCGTGCCCAGGTCCATGAGCTTCTTGTTTAGGGCCTCTCCCCTGGCCTTGATGCTTTCCTCGGTCAAGGCCGGGGGCTCTTGGCTCATTTCAAGGCGCAGTCGCTCGATCGTTCTCCGCATGCTCGCGATGATCTTGTCGTTGCCTTCTATGAGCTTGGGAGTGTACTCGTCCGGGGTCTCCGCCTTGAGCTCGTCGTTCATCCGCTGGTGTGCCTGGATGCGCTCTTGGAGCCCCCTGATCAGCGCCTCCTTGTCCTCGGCGAAGCAAGGACCGGCCAGCAGTCCAAAACATAGCGCCGCCAGGATCACTCGGGCAACGGATAGCGTCTTCATGGGGTCACCTTTTTAGAGCCGGCATCAGGTCCAGCTAACCAACTTCGGCAACCCCGGGGCAACTCTCTTTTTGTGGCGCTTCGTCGTTGCGTCTGGCTATTTCCGCCCCCCTTGTGGGGGAGGATTCAGGCGGGGGGTAGATTGGACATCAATCGTCTTGCCGACATCCCCCGATTTCCGCGTTGGGACACCCGTCGATAGACCTTGCCGGAAGCGGCCGCCACCCCGGCGAAAACCGACGGCGCGGCCGTCGCCCCGGCGAAAGCCGGGGCCCAGTTCCTAGTTCAAGCGGCGTGCAGGTGGAAAAGCAGAATGTCCCCTTTTCCAGGATGATTGCCATTTACGCAGCATAAATGATAACTATGGTTACATGATTCAGCGGCCATTCTGGATGAAGCGGCTTGAGAGCGCATGGAGCGAGGCCTCCATCGCGTGGCTTTCCGGCGTCCGGCGCTGCGGCAAGACCACCATCGCCAAGAGCCTCGGCCAGGACCGCGCGCTCTACTTGAACTGCGACCTGCCATCCGTGGCGGACATGGTCCGCGACCCCGTCCTGTTCTACCGGAACTGCGACAAGGAGATCATCGTCTTTGACGAGGTG
>JBDRLK010000198.1:0-12078 GCA_043813155.1 Pseudomonadota bacterium
CCACGACGTCCGGCATGGTCCGCGGGCTCGATGTGAGCTGCCGTGTGCTGGACATCGACGGGCCGCGGGAGAAGAAGGATTATTTCCGGGGATGGATCGACATCCGTCCGTCCACGCTCGCGAGCATCAATTTTACGTCCGGGACAACGGGGCGGCCCAGGGGCGTCATGCTGTCGCATCGAAATTACCTTGCCGCGTGCCGCAATTTCCTGGACAACTTTCCAGAGTTGCAGGGATTCGGGCGGGTGCTCCACGTGCTTCCTTTCCACCACTCCACGGCCGCACTTCTGCTTCCCGCGATCGCGTGCGGGATCAGTTCCGCGATAGCCCAATGCGAGGACGCTGCCGCGGTGCTGGATGCAGCCGATCTTTTCGAACCGGACGTCGTGATCATGCACCCCGACCTGATAGGCCGTATCCTGGATAGAGTGAAAAGGGAGCCGGGGGAGCTGCGAAAGCTGCGCTCTCTCCAGACCGTGTTCTACGGCTCTTCGTCCATCAATGCCTCGCAGATCAGGGAAGCCATGGAGAGGATCGGCCCGGTTTTCGCCCAGGCCTACGGCATGACCGAAGCCCTGCCGCCGGTCGCGGTCCTGGACAGGGACGATCACGCCCGGGCCCTCGAGTGCAGGCAGCATGAGCTGTTTTCCTCCTGCGGCAAGCCGGCCAGGGGAGTGGACGTGAAGATCGTCGACGACAGCGGGGGCGAGATCGGGGGAGACGAGCCGGGCGAGCTGCTGGTCAGGGGCGGCAACGTGATGGAAGGGTACCTGGGCATGAGAGAAGAAACGCTGGATTTTCTTCGTGACGGGTGGGCGCACACCGGGGACATGGCTAAAAGAAAGAAGGGCTATCTCTATCTCATGGGGAGAAAGAGGGACCTCATCAACCGCGCGGGCCTGAGGATATTCCCGCAGGAGATAGAGTCCATTGTTGCAGGCGTCGACGGGGTGAAGGACTGCGCTGTTTTTGCCATGCCCGACGAGAAAGAAGGCGAGGTTCCCGCCTGCGCCGTTGTGCTCGAACAGGGAAGAGGCGGCGTGCTGGACGCGCTTCGCATCATTCTCGCCGGCAAGCTGCCGGCCGGGAAGATGCCGGTTGAAATCATAGGCATGGACAGGCTGCCGCGCAGCAGCGCCGGAAAAGTCGACAGGAACATGATCCGCCGGTCCGTTGCGCCGGAGGGGGGAGAGGCAGGGAGGACGCGGTGATGACCGGGAAACGAGGCAGGATCAAGGTTCTTCTTCTCGAAGCGTGCAGGGCGCCGCACGTTTCCAGCGAGGAGCTCATCCGGCGGAGCATGCTCCTGCACGGGCTTTCGTTGAGGAACGTCATCGACCGGCGCACGCGGGCGAAGGGAACGGAAGGGGAGGCCGGGTTTTCAACGGTGTCCATGTACGGCATCCCCCTGGGCCTGGCGTTTGTGGCCGGCGGCGTGAGCAGGGAAAAGTTCGACGTCAGCCACGTGCCGCTGATCCTGGATGCCTATCGATTCGAGCTCGACAGGCGCCGGCTCATGGACAGGATCCGCGCCATCGAGCCGCACGTTGTGGGCATGACGCTGAATCACACTGCCGACAGGGAAGCAGCCCTGGGCATGTGCGCGGACATCAAGAAGATTTCAAAGGATATCGTCACGATTCTCGGAGGCGTGGAGGCCACGTTCAGCGGCATCGAGATCATGGAGACCGAATCCGTGGATTTCATCGTCAAGGGAGAGGGCGACGTGCGGTTCGGCCTTCTCCTGGAAAATATATTCGGCGACAGCCCCGACCCCTCAACGACAGGCGGGCTGCTCTTCCGGCGCGGGGGCGACATCTGCGGCACCTTCGACGCTGTTGACCATGTCGATATCGAAAACATCCGGCCGGCCTATGATTGCCTGCGGCTCGATGACTACATCGATGCGGGGGTCCTCGCCCACGTGCAGACGTCGCGGGGGTGTCCTTACGGATGCTCTTTCTGCAGCCACACGGCGTTCTGGGGAAGGAAAATGAGATACCGCAGCCCCGTGTCCGTGGTCGATGAGGTGGCCGGGCTGGCCGGAAAGGGCGTCCGGATCCTGTACTTCTGCGATTCCACGTTCACGATGAACCGCCGGCACGTAAAAGGAATTCTCGAGGAAATCCGCGACCGCGGCTTCACGCCGCCGGTCATTGCTTTCGAGACGCACGTGGAGCGGGTGGACCGCGACATGGTCCGCCTCCTGAGCCAGGCGGGCGTGGGCATCGTGGCCCTCGGCGTGGAGAGCGCGGACGAGGGCGTCCTTGCAAGAACCGGCGGGAAAGGCAGGGACGGGTATGTGCGGAGGGTTTTCGAGATACATGACTGGCTCAAGGAAGAGGGGATTTCCATGTATGCGTCCCTTGTCGTCGGGCTGCCGGGTGAAAGCATGCGCTCCTTCGAGGCCACGAAAAAGATGGTTGAAGGGCTTCATGACGAAGGGCTCTTCTGGGCGGACGCCAAGCTTGCCATGGCATTCCCCGGATCGGACCTGCGGGCGAACCCGGACAAGTATGGCGTTGAGCTGACCGGTGCTTCTCCCTGGCTTTTTTACGACAGGCCGGGGTTCGTGTGCAGCGGCGGCCCGTCCGAAGAGGACATCCTGAAGATGCACAGGGAGCTCGTGGAGCTCAACGCTCAGTATGTCATGAAAAAGGATTATGTCGTTGCGCGCCGGAAAGCGCTGGAGGATAAAGCTTCGAAGATGGATAGCCTAGCAGGCAAAAAGGAATCCCTTGACTGGTACGATTGAAAATAAGGAGGCTTCCTGCCTGGCCCTGTCGCTCATGTTCTCGTTTTTGAAAGACAAGGGCATCTCGCCTGCGAAAGTGATCGAGGACCTGCAGTACGATCAGGAGTACCTGCTCAACACGTCGAACTGGATCGACGTGGACACCTACGTTGAAATAGAGGAAAGGGTCAAGGCCCTGTTCCCCCGTGAAAAAGACCTGTTTTTCAAGATAGGCTGTTACATGTCGAAGGGCAAGAGCTTCGGGTTCATCAAGCTGCTCGGATATCTCTCGGGCTCACCCTATGCGATTTACAAGATGTGCGAGAAGCTTGCCCCCAGGCACCTGTTTCGCTTTATAACGATCAAGGTTGCCGAAAGGCGAAAAAACGTGGAAGCGGGGCGGAACGAGGTCGTCCTCAAATATGAATTCAATGATGACGCGGGCAGATATATCTTCTTTATCGACACGGTGCGAGGGATCATGACTGTTATTCCCGAGCTGGTCGGCTTCGACAGGGCGAAAGTGGAGGTCACGATCGAGGGAAAGGTCGTGACCTACACGATCCGGTACCCCATGAAGGGAAATATTCTCAAGCGCATGTGGAAGTACGTTTTCGTGCGCGGGTCCGTGCTCCCGGAGACCTACAGGGACCTGGAGAGCGCGCACAATGCCCTTCAGGCCAAGGTCGCCAAGATCGAGTTCCAGGGCGAGCTGTCCAACCTGCTCGGCTCGAAAATGGAGATCAACACGCTGATCCGGACCTTCCTGCAGTTCATGGGCAGCAAATTTTCCGTGAGCAGGATTCTCGTCATCCTGCCCGGCCGGGGCGGCAAGACCGGCGAGCCGGCCTATTACTGCAAGGGCTTTTATGATGGTACGGAGAAGACCTACCACACCCTTGATTACGTCTCCGACGTGGAGCACGTGGCCGCCATGGCCGCGGAAGGGCGCGGCAGGGACTCGAGCCCGGGCCCCGGTTTCCTCCGCCTGGAGGGGGACGGCATCGAGACGCTGAAAGCGAGCGACGCCATCTACAAGCATGTCTTCGACAGCGTGGAATGCGTCCTTCTCTACCCCCTGGATTGGTCGAAGAAGAGCCTGGGCTTCATTCTTTTCGGTGTCGACGAGGGAAGCTCGGTCAGGGCGGAGGAGGAGCGGTTCTTCAAGAACGTGACCGACATTTTTTCCATCTACCTGAACAACTCCTTTACCTATGACGAGCTGGAGCAGCTCAACCTGGGCCTGGAAAAACAGGTCCATGAAAAGACCAAGGAGCTCCAGTCCCTCAACGAGGCCCTGGCCAGGGAGCTCGAGGAGAAGGCGAAGTTCGACAGGATGCGCAGCGACTTTCTCATGCAGGTCGGGCACAATCTCAAGACGCCGCTCGCCCTGATCCTGTCGCCCATAGAGATGCTCTCCTACCAGACGGAGGACACGGACCGCGAGGAGCTGCAAAAATACCTGGACATCCTCAGGACAAACGCGGCCAGGCTCAAGTCCATGGTATTCCAGCTTCTCAACTACGCGAGGCTCGAGTCCGACAGGTTCGCGTACGATTTCTACGACGTCGATCTCGGGGCGATCCTGAAAGAATGCGCCGGGGAATTCTCCGTCCTTGGCAGGAAGAAGAACATCGAGGTTCTCTTCGAGCCCTTTGACAGGGGCTGCGTGGTGCGGGGGAACAGGGACCTTCTTCGTTCCGCGATCTCGAACATCGCAGAGAACGCGGTCAAGTACTCGCCCGAGGGGAGCGCGATCACGATCAGCGGGCGGGTCGGGGGAGGGACGTGCGAGGTCTCCATTGCCGACAGCGGCGGAGGGCTGTCCGAAAAAGAGCTGAAGACGATTTTCCAGCCCTATGTTCGGGGAGAAAATGCAAACCACAGCGTGGAGGGGTGGGGCATCGGCCTGCCGCTGGCCGACGCGATCATCAGGAAGCACGGGGGAAGGATCGGCGCGAAGAGCGAGGGGGGCGGGGGATCATGCTTTTCGATCTTCCTGCCCGTGAAGGTGACAGCGTCGCTTCCCAGGGTCCCGGAAGGCGAAAAGGCCGGCTTTGAAGGGCCGCTCCTGGACAGCAAAATCCTTGCCCTGCCCGGCCTGGACATGCACCCTGTTTCCGAGGAAAAGCTCTATTCCCTGCTCGACGACATCCCGCCCATGAAGTACACGGTCCTGGTGGCGGAAGACGACGAAGGGTTCCTGGAAATCCTGAAGCAGAAGCTGTCGAAGAAATTCGTTGTCATCACGGCGCTAAACGGGATGCAGGTCATGAAACGGCTCGAAAAGGCGCGGCCCGACCTGATCATCTCGGACATCCTGATGACGCCGCTCGACGGCCTGAAGCTGTGCGAGCTCCTGAAGGAAGATGCGAGGTACGCGTCGATCCCGGTCATCCTGATGACGGCGCTGGAGGGTACGGACACGACGATCGAGAGTTTTCTTCGGGGGGCGAACGACTACATGCGAAAGCCCTTTTCCATGGACGAGCTTTTCGTGAGAATTCGGCTGCAGCTCAAAATCGTCGAGGCCGGGCGCAAGATGATCATGAGCGAGAAGATCGCTTCCCTGGGCATGCTCATGGCCGGCATCGCGCACGAGATCAAGAACCCGATGAACGCCATCATCAACGCCGTCCGCCCCATCACGCTGACCCTCGACGCCATGGGCGAAAAAGATGGAAGCGGCGAGACGGCCGGGGACATCGACGACATCAGGCTGCTCCTGGGCGTGGTGAGCGAGAGCTCCGAGCGCATCATGGACGTGATCCAGGGCATCCAGCGTTACGTCTCCACGCCGGAGACCGAGAGCCGGGAGATCCGGCCCGAGGAGATCATCGAGACGGCGCTCAAGATCCTCGGCCACAAGATGAGGGGGAGGATCGACGTGAAGAGGACCTATGGCTTCAACGGCGTGGTGCAGGGCTCGCCGGGCCGCCTCAGCCAGCTGTTCCTGAACCTTGTCGACAACGCCATCTCGGCCATCAGGGACAGGGGCGTCATCCACATCGCAACGTCGTCCCGGGGCGGCGATCTCATTGTCACGATCAGCGACACCGGCCAGGGCATACCGGAGGGCATCAGGGAGAAGATCTTCGACCCCTTCTTCACGACCAAGGAGATAGGCCTGGGCACGGGCCTGGGCTTGAGCATCAGCAAGGAGATCGTCGAGTCCCATCACGGGCGCATCGAGATAGAGTCCGAGCCTGGGAAAGGAACGGAATTCAAGGTGGTTTTGCCCCTGCCGAAAGACGGGGACAAAGAGAGCGCAATGTTTTTGGGCAGGCTGACGGAGGTTTCATGAGCACTGACAACTGTTCGGTACTGTACGTGGATGACGAGAGCGGCAACCTGATCGTGTTCAAGAAGAATTTCGAGAGCAATTTCGACATCATTACCTGCGATTCGCCCGGCAGGGCCATCGAGATACTGAAAGAGACGAACGTCGCCGTGCTGCTGGCCGATTACAAGATGCCGGAGATGAGCGGCGTCGAGCTCCTGGCGCACGTCAAGGATCATCACCCCGACGTGATAAGGATGATCATCACGGCCTACTCCGACCTGGACATCGCCATGAACGCCATCAACCTCGGCCACGTCCACCGCTATATCCTCAAGCCCTGGAGGCCGGACGAGCTTCTCATGATCGTCCAGAGCAACATCGAGCTTTTCAAGAAGAACATCTTCCTCAAGGAGCTGCAGGCCAAGATGGTCGACACGTCGCGCCTGGCCCTGCTGGGCACCATGGCTACGGGCTTCACGCACCAGATCAATTCACCGGTCTCTTTTCTGAAGAACGCGTCAAAGCGGTTCAGCGACCTGTGCGCGAAGTATGAGAGCCTGGTCGCGAAGGGCGGGTCAGGAGAGAAGGCGGAGGCCGAAAAGGACATCGACGACTACAAGTACTATGCAGCGCAGCAGGCCCGGACCGTGCGCAATATCGAGTCCCTGATCCGCACGTTCATCGACATGTACAGGTCAAAGGGCAGCAGCACGAGGAATATCATCCTGCGCGATTACATCGAAACACTCGTGGATCTTATCAGCCCGGAAGTCCGCCTGAGGGGCAATATCGTCATCGAGTGCAGCCAGGAGGTCATCGTGGAGATCGACACGGTGAAAGTGGGGCAGATCCTGCTCAACGGCATGATGAACGCGCTGCAGGCGCTCGATCTCGGCAGCAGGGAATCGAACATGGTGATCGTCAGGGCGGGCGAGGAAGAGGGCCGTGTCGTGTTTTCCGTGATCGACAACGGGCCGGGCATTTCGGAGGAGAACCTGAAAAAGATCTACGAGCCGTTCTTTACCGGCCGGCCGGACGGCACGGGGCTCGGTCTTGCCATAACCAGGGAGCTGGCGTCGCTGCTGGACGGGCAGCTCGACATCACGAGCAAGGTCGGTTCCGGCACGAGCTTCGTCCTGCGTATTCCCGTGAAACAGCAGTAGCTGCGGGCGAGCGCGGCTCCCTCGCTTCGCTCGGGACAAGCTTGGCCCGCCCGTGCCCCGGAACATTACCGCGCTGTTTTAAGATTCCTGATCATAGATAAATTGAGCCGGCATCCATTGTCAATGAACTCAATTCTTGCTAACATAGTTATTAATTTCATGGGAAGAAAACTCGACAAAAAAATTCTCGACGCAATTGTCCGGCGAATCGTTGACGCGGTAAAGCCGGAAAAAATCATACTGTTCGGTTCCGCCGCCCGCGGGGAAATGGGAAACAACAGTGATGTCGACCTGTTGATTGTCAAAGCGGGGGCGCATCGAAGAAAAGTTGCCATGGAAGTTTACAGGAACATGGCAGGTGTAGGATGCGCGGTGGACGTCATCGTCGTCACGCCCGAAGACATTGAGCGCTACAGAAACTCTCCGACCCTGATCATTGAGCCGGCATTGAAGGAAGGGAAGGTCGTCTATGCCGCCTGAGCGATTTCCGCCCGACGATCCCAGGGAGTGGTTGAACCGCGCATCGAGCAACATGGCCCAGGCAAAAGCAGAGCATCCCGACGTTTATCCAGAGGACCTGTGTTTCAATGCCCAGCAGGCGGCCGAGAAGTCCATCAAGGCGCTGCTGTTGCACCATGGCATCCGGTTTCCTTACATTCACGACCTGTCACAATTGCTCGACCTCCTGGAGCAAGGCGGAGAGAGCGTGCCCGCGCGGGTCCGGGAGGCGACAATACTGACACATTACGCCGTGGAAGAACGCTATCCCGGCTTGTCCGAGCCTGTCACACGCCAGGAATACGAGCAGGCTGTTTCCCTCGCCGAGACAGTGCTGAGCTGGGCCCAAGAGCGCATCACGGGAGCCTGAAGGCTCCCCTGCCCGAAATAATGACGTGGATTACCGCGCCAAGGCCATCGAGCACCCGGTCCCGCTTCCGCTCACGTCGACCTCGTCGTCGATCCGGGGAAGGACTTCATCGATGCGGTCCAGAACCCCGGGGGAGTTCTGCACGGCGACCGTGATGTAGAGCAGGGTCGCGGACCACAGGTGCGGCTGGGCCACGCGGTTTTCGAACACGGGATCGCCGCCTTCCGTGCCCGAGATGTTCACGAACGCCTCGCCCAGGTAATCGGTGGACGGGTCCACGAGCCTTTCGAAGTGAAGATCAACGGCCTCCTCGAGAAGGTCCCTCACGATGTCGAGCTGCGGGTTTTCGCCCGTGGCATAGGCGGCGGCAAGCGTGGCCTTGGTCAGGTAGGAGCCGCCGCTGCCCTCGCCATTGAGCACGGCGACCGCGGTCTCCATGTTGGTGTGGACCTGGTTGATGATTCGCGGGTCCGTCGGCGGAAGCAGGATGACGGGCCACACGAGCCATGAAGACGCGCCCAGGCCCGGCGGCACCGGGCCCTGGCCGATGTTCGACTTGAAAAGAACGCTGTCTTCGTCGAAAAGGTGCTCGAGAATGGCTTCCTTGAGCTCGCGGGCGCGCGCGTGCCAGCGGTCCATGTCCCCGCCGCGGCCCATCAGCTTGGCCACGCGGGCCGAGGTCATGAGCCCGAGAAACACGGTGACGGCGCCGTGGAGCCCGGCCGTGTACGATGGGTTGTCGTCCTCGTTGGCCGGCGCCTGGAGCCCGGTTTCCGGGTCCTTCCATCGTGCGATCAGGTCGGCGCCGAGCTTCATGGACGGGTAGATCGATTCGAGGTAGCTCATCCTTTCGCCTTCGTCCTCTATGAACGCGGCGTGCACGCCGAGGCTCCAGAGCATGAGCGCGGTGTTGTCGATCTCGAAGCGGATGGTGCCCCCGGTTTTTCCGTTTGCGTAGTAATTCATCTCCCAGCCGCCCGCGGGATACATGCCGGACGCCGGGTCGTCCGGGTCCACGGGCGCCGGCTGGTTGATGAACAGCACGGGCGGCACGTCTTCCTTCCTCTGGACGGCCGTGTAGAACTCCATCCTTTTTGTCACGATGTCGGTGAAGCCCGCGATGTCCAGCGCGATGTTGAAGAAGGCGCCGTCCCTGGGCCAGTCGAGCCCGTAGGGAGGCTGCCTGGAAATGGATGCCACGATGGCGTTCGTGTCGCGGTCCATGCCCACGAGGAGGTTCGTCAGGGTCCGCTGGCAGTATCTTGCGCGCCTCTCGTCGATGCCGGAAGGGATGAACGCCCCCGCCATTTTCTCGCGCCAGTACGCGGCCGTGGCGTCGAGCAGGTCGGCGGCGCCCTGCGTCCTGGCGTTTTCGATGACGGCCGCGGCCTGCTGTTTCGTGGATGCGAGTGAAACGTACAGGGACGCCTCGAAGGTGCCCTCGCCCGTGACCGCGGCCTCGGTCACCAGGATCTCGCTGGCCTGGGCCGCGGCCAGCCGGGACCCCGACAGCTCGAGGTCCTGGATGTCCACGAGCGGGTCCTGCGCCCTGTACTCCCAGCCGAATGTTTCAAAGGCGTACTCCAGGGGTTCCACGGGGCACCGGAAGAGCTCCAGGAGGCTCACGTCATAGGGCGACTGGTAGCCGGGAAGATGATCTTCCAGGCTGCCAAGGTTCGAGATCACCTCGTCCACGAGATCGCACGTGGCGGTTTCGTCGAAACCGACCTGAAAGGACCGGGGCCTGGGGGATGTTGTCAGGACCATGTAAACGCCGGGCGCGTAATGGCTGTCCAGGTCGGACACCAGGGCCTGCAGGTCGCCTTCGTCCGGATCGGCGCCGGCCATCAGGTCGCCTATGGGGCCGTAGTCCTTGAAATAAAGGTCGTCGATGTTGATCAGCTGGTTGTAGTGCACGGCGATCCAGTCGGCCATGGGCTGAAAGTGCACGACCGCTTCGAGATCCTCGTCGTACACGGCTATGTAATCGTTGATCTCGTCGAGCACGAAGTCGCAAATGGGGATCTGCTCGATCTGGCACATCGTGGGGCCGGGGTTGGCGAAAGCAACGAGGTCCACGGTCGAGCCGGCCAGCTCCTCCGGGAGCTCGAAGGTGTAGCGCCGCACGAGAAGATCGTCGAGGGGCGCGGCAAAATCCGTCTGGATCACCGTCACGCCCAGCGTCTCATTGGAAAATTGCGTGAGGAGCACGGCCGTGTCGCCGGACAGGTAGCGCTGGTCCCTGCGCCAGCTCTCGCCGTGAAACCAGGTCAGGATCTCGCTTCCGTCGGGTTTTCTCAGGATCATGCCGCCGTACATCCCCATGCCCTCCATGGCCCCGAGCCTCGGCCTTTCCCTGGCGTTGATGTCATTGGAGGTCAGGTAGAGGAGCTGATCGCTGTACCCGGGGCTGGGCCAGGACAGGACGGTAAGATCGCCTTCGCGGGATATGCCGGCGGCGAGCGCCCCGTTGCCCACGATCCCGCTTATGTTGGTTGCGCCGAACAGGTACTCGATCCACCCTGTCGAGTCCACGGCAGAGGACCGGCGGGGAAAGGCCAGCAGGAGAAGAGCACACATTGAAATTGTAATTCTCGTGTTCCGCATACCTTCAGTATGCCAGCAGCTTGATTTATTTCCACAAACATGATGAAATATTTTTCCAATGCCGGCGAAGAAGAAAAAGAGGAACAAGGCGGCGAAGGTCGACGTCGTGACCGGGGCCTGCGGGTTTTCGGGAAGCTACCTGGTCAAGCACCTGCTGGAGAAGGGCAGGAAGGTGCGGGCCACGGACCTGCAGCGAACGCATGACAGCCCGGCGGCCGCCCGGCTGCGAAGGGTCCTGGACCTGGATTTTAAGCGCGACGGCGTGGAGTGGGCTGCATCGGACCTCACAAGGAAAGAGACGCTGCAGCCGCTGTTCGAAAAGGGCGACGTGAGGTGCCTCTTTCACCCTGCCTCGGTGTACGATTACGCGGCCCCGTGGGACCTGCTCAAAAAAGTGAACATCGACGGCGTCACCAACCTGCTGGATGCGGCCATGGCCGGAGGCATCGACAGGATGGTGCACTGGTCGACCTGCGGCGTCTTCGGCCATGCCAACTTCCCTGGATCGTACCTTGAAGGAAGGCCGCACCTCATGCTCACCGAGTTTTTCTGGAACACGGTGATCCGGCCCTGGGGGGATGCCGCGTTCAAGCGGCCGGGGCGGCGGCCGACGAACCAGCCCATGACCGAAGACCGGTCCAGTCCCAGGAACACGGCCGGAGACACGCCGGAAGGAACGCACTTCTGCAACGCGTACGGCCGGTCCAAGTGGATCCAGGAAAAGATCGTGTGGAAGTATCACCGCGATAAAGGCCTGCCCGTCACGGTCATCAGGCCGGCGCCCATTTACGGGCCCGGCTCGGATTACGGCGTCACGGGGATGTTCATCGCCCTGTCCGAGGGCCTCCTTCCGATTTACCCGGCCGGCAGCAGCTTCCTTCTCTTCGGCGGCAACGTGCATGCCCGCGACGTGGCGCGCGCCGCACTGTTTGTTGCGGAGAGAGACGAGGCGATCGGCGAGGACTACAACGTTTCCGACGGGTGCCTCATCACGCACAGGGAAGGGTTCGAGGCAGTCATCAGGCTGCTGGGCAGAAAAATCTATTTCATACCCTTTCCCATGGGCCTGTGGGAGAAAGGCGTCAAGGCCATAGCCGCCTCGGCCCGGTGGCTGGAAAAAACGTTTCCATCGACCTACAGGCGAAGCCGCGTGCTCGACCCGGGCCAGCTCAACTACCTGACCATGGGCGTGTGGATCAGCAATAAAAAGCTCAGGGACCTGGGCTTCGAGTTCGCGTACCCGGACTCGCGCAAGGGCATGGCGGACACGGTGGCGTGGCTGATCGAGACAGGCAGAATTCAGTAAAGCTCCTTCATGACGTTCTCCAGGCCGAGCATGCGAAGCGCGATCTTGCGCGGCATCCCGGACTTCCAGTCCCAGCCGTACTCGTCGTAGAACTCCTTTGCGAAAGCGTCCATGTCC
>JBDRLK010000199.1:0-5553 GCA_043813155.1 Pseudomonadota bacterium
CACTACTTGGCCTTGGAGCAGCGGGGCTAAAGCCCCGCACTACTTGGCCTTGGAGCAGCGGGGCTAAAGCCCCGCACAACTTGGCCTTGGAGCAGCGGGGCTAAAGCCCCGCCCTACGTGGCCCTGGAGGCGTGCCGCTGCCTTTCAGCGCTGCTGCGATCCTGGCCACCACGCTCTCGATCTGGTCCGGCCCCAGGTGAACATCCACGTTGCCCAGCTCCAGCGCCTTCAGGCATTCCGGCAGCCTTTCGACCAGCCTTTCCATAACAAGCTCCATTCCGATATCATTTTCTATCTTCCTTTTTTCCCTCATCAGCTCCAGGTTCTGCTTTTCCGCGGCCAGCTTGCGCTCCAGGGCAACTTTTTCTTTGTCCAGCAGGCCCTTCTCGGCTTCTTTCTGCTCCCGGGTTTCTTTCATCCTGGTTGCCAGCTTCTGCATTTCGATTTCATTCTCCATTTCTATCTCGCGTTTTCGCAGGGCCAGCCCCCTCTCTTTGAGCTCGCTGTCATGTTCAATGGCCGCGATCTTCTTTTGCCTTTCCGATTCCAGCCTTGTCCGGTGCGTTTCCCTTTCAAACACGGCGTTGGCGTCATCGATTTTCTTGTCTGTCTCGAATCTCGACAGGGAGGCGTCCAGCCTGAGCTTGTCCCTCTCCTTTGCCTGCAGGTCCTCGAAAACCTTGTCGCTCATGATGTGGATCTTCTCGATTCCCACCTGGTCGAACAGGATGCCCCACTTCTCCTCGATGAAGGTAAGGTGCTGTTTGAGCTGGTCCGCAATCTCGCTCTTGTTCTTCAGGGCCTCTTCAATATCCATGTTGGCCACGATGTGCCTGATGGCCTCGGTGCAGATGGTCTTCAGGTCCTCTGAAGGCTTGTGCATGGGGTCATAGGCATTGTAGAAATCGAGCACATTCACTGCCTTCCCGACCCGGTCCGGGTCTATTCTCCAGCAGGCGTACCCCTCCACCTGGATGCCCTGGTAGGTCTTTGAATGGTTGTTGATGCTGAACTTGATCACCTGCACGGACGCCGGGATCTTCATGAACCGCCGAAGCAGCCTGAAGCGCTTGCCCCCCAGCACGGGCCTGGCTCTTTTAGAGCCAATCTGCACGAGGTACTCGTTCGGAAGCGCTCTTACGAAAAACAGGGAATCGAAATCTTTTGATTTATCTTTTATTACGTTGCGATCCATTTTTTGTTACCTCCTTCACTTCCATGCAGATGCAATACCCGTGCCAGGGAAAAAACCATTTACTTTCGGACCCTTACGATTAACCCACCTGCTGCGCAACGTATAATTGTACCATTCTGGAACACCCAAAACAGACCACCTCCCCCCAAAAGGGGACAAAGGTGCTCTGTCCCCTTTTTGATGAAACCTTTTCAAGGGTTGTGCGTTCAACCTTTCATACCGGGAAAAACAAGCAAAAAAAAAATGAAACCAACAATGAAAAAACAGGAGGAAACAATGAAAAGGTCAAACGCTATGAAAGCTCTTATCTGCCTGACGGCCATTGCCATGCTCTGCGTGATCGCGCAGCCTGATGCCGACGCGGGCAAGAAGAAAAAGGTTCCTGATGTCAAGAAAGTCCTCAAGGACGCCGAAGACCAGATGGGCACAACCTACGTGTCCATGGGGTCCTATAACCAGCCGGTCGAGAACCCGGAGGACGACAAAACCCTGTCGCCCTTCTTCTACATCGCCGACGGCGACCCGGAAACGGACAGGCTCCCCCTGAAGAAGACCTCGGCGGATGTCAACATCGCCGGCGTCATCGCGCAGGTCCGCGTTCACCAGACTTTTGAAAACAATGGCAAGAAGCCCATCGAGGCCATTTACGTGTTCCCCGCCTCCACCAGGGCCGCTGTCCACGCCATGAGAATGAAGATCGGCGACAGGACGGTCGAGGCGAAGATCGAGGAGAGGGAAGAGGCCAAGCAGCAGTACGAGGCCGCTAAAAGCGAGGGAAAGCGGGCGTCGCTGCTCGAGCAGCAGCGCGCCAACGTGTTCACCATGAACGTGGCCAACATCATGCCCGGCGACAAGATCGACGTGGAGATGGACTACAGCGAGCTCCTCGTCCCCGAGGACGCCACGTATGAATTCGTCTATCCCACGGTCGTCGGACCACGCTACGGCGGCGGCGCGGACCCGGAAAAGGACAGCTGGATCTCCAACCCCTACCTTTCCGAGGGCGAGCCCGAGCCGTATAAATTCGACATAAGCGTGAACCTGACGACCGGCATCGACCTGAAGGAAGTCACCTCTCCCTCTCACAAGGTCGACGTGGAATACAAGTCCAAGAGCAGCGCCAGGGTCAGGCTCGACCAGGACGGCGGCGGCAACAAGGATTACATCCTTCGCTACAGGCTCGCCGGCGACAAGATCGAGAGCGGCATCCTGACTTACAAGCACGACGATGAAAACTTCTTCGTGGTCATGATGGAGCCCCCGGAAAAACCGAAATCCTCTCAGATCCCCTCGAGGGAATACATCTTCGTGCTGGACGTGTCCGGCTCCATGTACGGGTTCCCGCTCGACACGGCCAAGGAGGTCATGAAAAAGCTCCTGGGCGACCTTCGCTCCAACGACTACTTCAACGTGGTGCTCTTCGCCGGCACATCCTACAAGATGAGCGAAAAGTCCTTGCAGGCCACCGACTCCAACATCAAGAAGGCCATGGACGTTGTCGACAAACAGCAGGGAGGCGGCGGAACCGAGCTCATGGACGCCCTGCGCAACGCCTACTCGATCAAAAAGGTCGAGAGCAGCGGCGTCTCGCGCACGGTCGTTGTCGTGACGGACGGATACGTGGGCGTCGAGGCCCAGGCCTTCAAGTTCATCCGCAACAACCTGTCCGACTCCAACCTGTTCGCCTTCGGCATCGGCTCGAGCGTCAACAGGGCGCTCATCGAGGGCATGGCCAGGGCGGGCATGGGAGAGCCCTTCGTGGTTCTCAAGCCCGAGACGGCGCCCAAGCAGGCGGAGAAGTTCAGGACCTATATCGAATCGCCCGTGCTCACCGACATCGACGTGAAGTTCTCGGGCTTCAACACCTCCGACGTTTTCCCCGAGGAGGTGCCCGACCTGATGGCCAAGAGGCCCGTGGTTCTCTTCGGCAAGTTCAAGGGAAGCGCGTCCGGAAGCGTGACCATCTCCGGCGTGAGCGGCGACGGCAAATTCTCAAAGACCATGAGCGTCGAGAAGGCCGCCTCCGAAAAGACGCAGCCCATCCGCTGCCTCTGGGCCCGCAAGTGGGTCGAGCTCCTCGACGACCAGCGAAGCATGCTGCCCCAGGACAAGGAGCTCAAGGAGGCGATCACGAGCCTCGGCCTGAACTACTCCATCCTGACCGCCTTCACCTCCTTCGTTGCCATTGACTCCGAAGTGGTCAACAAGGGCGGCAGCCAGACCAGCGTCAAGCAGCCCCTCCCGCTTCCCGAAGGCGTGTCCAACTACGCCGTGGGCGCAGGCTCAAGCGGAAACTACCCCGCTGCCGCAATGGCTTCGCCCGGACCCTACAAGGCTTCGAAGAAGATGGGCTCAGGCTACTACGCGCCCAAGTCCAAGGGCCTGGTTGACAGCTCCGACGCTGCAGCCGAGACGGCCGAGCCGACCGTGGCCATGGAGAAGGAAGAGGACAAGGACGACAAGGAAGCGACCCTGAGCTTCAGCTTCCAGGTCGACGGCTCCAAGCTCTCGCTCCTCAAGCGCAAGCATCTCGAATCAAGCATCCGGAAAGTCATTGAGAAGAAAGTACCCGGCGGAAAGAGCCTCAACCTCACGATCCTCATCAAGCTGGCCGAAAACGGAACCGTGACCTCGGTCAAGGTGGCCGGGGACAAGGGCTACGGCCTCGACAAGGCGCTTAAGTCCGAGCTCCAGTCACTCAAGGGACTGGGCGGCACCAAGTCAATCCAGATTTCCATCTCCGTAAACACCTGACACCTGATTGTCTCCTCTCACCCCGGATGAGGGGCAGGGTCGAAAGACCCTGCCCCTCATTCTACTTTGAACTCGGTGTCATCCCGAAGGCAGCGAACAATTCATAGCCGGGGACCCATGAGCTTGATTTGAGTTCTGAGGTCCCTCGGCTTCAATTGGTTCATTGCTTTCGGGATGACATCGAGTTTGAATCACCTCGGGATGACATGCGATGCGGTAGTTAAACCGGATTGATGATCTGCATGTTGAGGCCGCCGGGATAGGCGTAGGAATCAAAGCTGTCGTAGCCGATGACGATGATGCCGAAGGGCTCGTCGCCTGCAACCACGTGAACGCCGTCCGAAACCCTGGCGCGCGCGACCTCGAAGATGCCCGATCCCACCGGCGTCCACGTGGCGGCCACGGCCGCGGAGTCGATTGTGACGACGGCTCCCGCCTGCCTGGTGAGCACGAAAAAATCATTTTCCCACGTTCCCGGGACCAGGACCACGTAGCGGTCAAGGTACTGGTCCACGGGCACGGCCTGGACCATGCTGGGGTCCCCTATGTCCCCACCCGACGAAACCATGAAGGCGCCCACCATGAACTGGGTGACCAGGATGGGCTGGTCCGCCGTTACCATGAAGTCGCCCGGCTGGTCCGCCGGGCCGTTCACCTGGAACTCGTACCATTCCCCCCTGCCCAGGATGATGGACGGCGGGAGGCCCGTGACCGAGGGCGACGAGTCGAAAGTGACCATTGTCCCGTCGACCGAGCCTAGAATCTGCCACACGGAGGGCTCGGCGACGCGCACGGGGACCCGCGAGGCCACGTAAGCTCTTCCCCAGGTCTGCAGGCCGAAGATCTGCTCCTCGAGGTGCTCGCAGCAGCAGTAGTTGATGTCGGCCGGCACGTTCACGCAGTCATTGGAGCTGAACACCGCGACCGGCTCGTCCGATTCGACGTACGTTCCCGTGAAGCTGTCCATGTGATTGGCCACGGTCAGCTGCAGGAAATCACCCTCGGTCAGGGAAATGGCCGTCTCAACGCCCGGCGTCAGGGGGGGCACGCCGCCCCCGGCCGTGGTGGCGATGGTGGAGGTCACCCTGACCTCGGTCGGGGCCGAAGCCGCGATCTGGATGTGGGCCGGGTAGCCCATCGGCGTCCTGTCGTCGGCCGGGCCCTGGGGCCAGGCCTGGACAAGGTGGTAGGTGTCGAGCGCGGATTTCGGCAGCAGCAGGGACGCGTCGCTCAGGTACGAGATGGAGCCGTCGAAGGGGTTGAACTGGTAGGCGATGATGGGAAGGTCCGAGCTGATGCGGTAGGCGCTGCCGATGGCGCTGCCGCTGACATACCTGTGTGGAAGGACCAGGGACTGCAGCGTCAGGGGAGCGACGCTCAGGGTCCCGCCCGAAACCACGGACCACACACCGCCGTCCTTCTGCTCGATCAGCACATTGGCGGCCCTGGTCTCGTTCGTGTTCGACACGGCCACCGCGTAATTGTTGGGCTGCATGGGGTTCGTGTCCACGGCGTAATAGACGCACCCCACGGAAGAGCGCAAGGCGTCCGCCATGTCGCAGGGCGTGTAGCACTCGCCTGCAAAGCACTCCTCGCCTTCCGGG
>JBDRLK010000200.1:0-3322 GCA_043813155.1 Pseudomonadota bacterium
GTTATCCCCGGCGGCCATGGCCGCCACGCCCGAGGTCAGCCCGGAAACATCAGCGGGACGGGGCTCGTTCGATGTGGAGCCGTTCCCGAGCTTTCCATAGGTGCCCTGGCCCCAGCATTTCATGCCTCCTGTTTCCAGCAGCGCGCAGGTATGGAAGCCTCCGCAGACTACATCCGCAACCCCCGTGTCCAGCGTCTCCACGTAATCTGGAAATGCCCGGCTCGTATTGGTGCCGTCTCCGAGCTGGCCCGAATTGTTGCCTCCCCAGCACTTGATTCCATTGACCATGAGCGCGCAGGCGTGCTCCTGGCCCAGGGAAATGTCGACCACGTCGTTCAGGTTGTCGATCGGCTCACCCAAGCAGATGCCTCCACCATCGCACTGATCAGGACCTGTGCATACATCATCATCGTTACAATCCTCTCCCTCCATCCTGAAAATATTTATCGGGCATTCAGTCATCCCCATGCCGCCCGGGCATTTTTCCCCGATATCGCAATCGCTCGCGGCCTCGCGGCACACGTGCGTGTCGGGCCACGTCCTATCTACTGGACATTCTTTGCCAACCCCATCGCACGTTTCAGGCATGTCGCATAATCCCGTCGGCGCACGGCATTCAAAACTATCATCCCTGACCGCGTCGTCAGGGCACTGGGCCGAGCTGCCCGTGCAGTACTCGGCAACATCGCAGTCGCCCCCCGCGGCGCGGCATACCATGTCGGACGACACAAAATCATCCAGACAGATCGGGCTTATGCCGTCGCAGAAGTCCTCCCTGTCGCACATGTATTCAGCACTCCTGCAGACCGAGCCTTCCGTCTGGATATGATTATCACAGGTATGCGAGCCGGCATCGCAGGTGTCGATCGTGCACCCGAACGTATCGTCGCAATCCACGGCCTGCGTTTCCTCGCGGCACGTGTAAGTGCAGTCACTGTCGCACCCGTCATCGTCAACCGGGTTGCCGTCATCGCATTCCTCGGCTGGATCGGCGCCGTAATCCACAAACCCGTCGCCGCACGAGCTGTCCAGGCAGGAGCCTTCGCGGCATATCTTCCTGGGATCGGCCCCTTCGCTGCACTGCGTCCCTTCCGCCGGCGGGTCGCTGGAAGCGCACCTGCCTGCGTCCATGTCGCAGTACTCCGCTCCGTTGCAGGGATTGCCGTCGACAGGGCATTGATCATGGGACGTGCACTCGTACCGGCAATCGTCCGTGCAGCTCTCGGTGGGCGGCTCGCAGAACTCGCCTCCCCCCGTGTCCACGAAATCGTCCCCGCAGATCGAATCATTGCACACGCCGTCGAGGCAAATCCTTCGTTCGGGTACGGTGCCGCACACATAGCCGTCATGCAGCACGGTAGCGTCCTCGCACACGTGGTCCTCCATGTTGCACGTTCCACCTACTATGCAATTCTCAGTGAGCCGGCAGTCGTCATCGCCGGTGCAGGAATACTCGCAGTCATCCGTGCACCCGTCATGCTGATCACCGTCGGCGCCGTCGTCGCAGTCCTCTCCTTCCTCCACTTCGCCGTTGCCGCAGGTACCGGGCCCTTCCCCGTCATCCTCCTCTGCGTCTGCGTCACCCATGTCTCCATCCGTGCCTTCATCCGCATCGTCCGAGCCGTCCTCGTCCCCGAGGTCGTCCGGAAAAGGAAGGATGAGCGTGCAGCCCGCGGCCGCCATGCAAACCAGAACAAAAAGTATAAAGGCATTTATGCGTTTCATGACCATTTAAAATGATTGTTTGAGCATTATAGCCGGGCCCCCGAGCTGAACGGACGGAAGCCTGCTCGTCTTCTTCTCTGTCTTCTTTTCAAAATTTGTGTAAACCCCGAGCACGATGGTCGTGATGGCGAACACGGCCGATACGCCGAGCAAAGCGTCGGTCGACCAGGTAAGCCGGCGGCCCGTATCGCGAAGCTCGGTTCTCTTTTCAAGGTTCGCTGCATCTGTATCTGTTTCCTCGAATTCGATGTACTTGTCCAGGGCCATGGCGCCGGTGATAATCGTGCCGAGAATGAGCACGCCCGCGGTCCCCATGACACCGTAAAACGCCCCGGGCTTTACTGTTTTCTTTTTCTTCTTTCTCGCCTTATTCTCTGCTTCGTCGGTCTCCTCGGGCGGCGGCTTTTTCTCCACCTTTGGCTCGGGCTGTTTGATCTCTCCTTCAGGAAGTTTTTCCTTTTCCAGGTCCAGATCCAGGGAAATCACTTCTCCCCCGGGCAGCTCGATTTCAATGGAAGAGGCCTTGTAGCCTTTCTTTTCGACCTTCACCTCGTAATCCCCGACATTCAGGCGGATGGGCCCGGGAAGGGGCGTCTTTCCATGAAAATTGCCGTTTACAATGACCGAGGCATTGTCCACATTGCAGGAAATGCTCACGGTCCCGATAACGCCGGCTAGCTCCGTGAGCAGCCCCTCGACGTGCTGCCTCTTTTCCTCGGCAATTTTCTCTCCCCCCTCCTCCAGGTAGGCTTCGAACGCTGTCTCGGCATCGACAAATTCGTGCAGCGCGTGGTAGGACAGGCCGATGTAATACCTGACCCTCCAGTTCTTGTTCTCCTTGAAGCTCGCCTTGAACTCGATGAGGGCGGCCTTTTCATTCCCCTCGTTGTACAGCGCAACACCCTGGTGAAAGTGCTTCTTTGCTTTTTCTTCAGGGGTTTGTGCCCCGGCTGTCAGAGAATACAGGATGAGGCCTGCAAACAGGAACAAAGCCGCACACGGCAGCCCCCGTTTCATGGATGGTTTCCTTTCCAACACAATCCTCCAATGACGCGGTTTACTTTTTCATTACAGCATTATTGTGAATCTTTTTCAACGCGCAGGCGCAAAAACACCGACTCCCGGCGGCGGCGGTGGTACTAACGACTATCGACTAACGACTACTTCTCAATCTCCTTCGGAGGCTTCTTGATCTTCTTGATGGGCGAGGCGGGAGCGGGAATGATGTAGGGCTCGGCCAGCCACACGCCGCACTGGTTGCAGTCCCTGTGGAACCCCCAGCGCATGTAGACCTTGCCGTTGTGGGACTTGATGATGTCCGGCGGCGGCGGATAGGGCTGCCCGCTGTAAACGGCGTCAATGGCGGCCACGTCATAGGCCAGGTCCCCCGATGAGTTGACCACCGTGACCTTGTCGATCGAGCCGTCCTTGTCCACGACGAATTCGAGTTTACAGAACAGGTCCATGCTGTTGTGCATGTGGCCCGGGGACTTGGTCATCAGGGCGGCGATGTAGCCGTCGCCCCAATGCGGATGAAGCTTGCGATGAAAGGCCGTGATGTACTCGGCAAAGGGGTGATAGGCGGCATTCAGCGCCG
>JBDRLK010000201.1:0-18161 GCA_043813155.1 Pseudomonadota bacterium
ACATTTTTCTTCTCCCCCGGGTCGTTGACCATATCATAGAGCTCATAGCTTTCCTGGCCGCGGACATTCTTGAAATAGACCTGCTTCCATTTGCCGGTCCGAACGCAACGCCAGTACTTTCTGCCGCGGCCTTTGAAGCTCCAGCCGGTCTCGCTGACGACAAAGGGAATGGAAAAAGACCTCTTCGTTAAAAACTGAAGAAGATTATTCCGCTCGATTGCAGCCTCGTCCTCGATGCCGACCATGCCCAGAACCGTGGGCAGGATGCCGGTTGAAGCCGGAACCTGCTGCTGGATTCGGACGGCCCTGAACCCGGGAATTCTTATGATCAGGGGCACGTGGATCAATTCCTCGTACACGCTCTTTATGTGATCGCAGTTTCCATGCTCGTAAAACTCGTCGCCGTGATCGGACGTAATGATCAGGATTGTATTATCCAGCAGCCCTTCGGACCGCAGCAGCTCAAAAAACTCGCCCATCAGATGGTCCACGTAGCGTATGCCCGCGTCATACTGGGACACAACGTATTTGAGGTCTTCATCGGTTTTAACCTCCGGCGCGTTCTTCACGCAGAAATGCCTGACGTTGTATTCGCCCTTGTAGTCGTAAAAGATGTTGTAATCCTTCATGTCATAGGGCCTGTGGATGTCATAGCCGTGCAGAAACAGAAAAAACCTGCTGCCCTGGTTCTTTTTGATCCATTCAACGGATGCGTCGATGTTTTTCCTGAACCGATCGGACCTGGATTCGTAAATGTCGAATCCTGCGCCGAGCCCGAGCTTCCCGGAAACAAAGCCGGCTCCGTTATAGCTGACCGTTTCATAGCCGTTCTTTTTCATGATCCCTGCCAGGGTCGGCAGCTTTTTACTCAATTTCCCGTGATTCTTGAAATAGAGCATCCTGTGCCTGGACGGGAGCAGCCCGGTCCACATGGACGCCACGGCCGGCACGGTCCATGCCGACTGGCTGACGGCATTGTCAAACACGATCGATTCGAGCGCCATGGAGTCGATATGGGGCGACGTGTCCCTTTCATAGCCGTAGCAGCCCAGGTGATCGGCTCTCAGCGCATCAAGGAGAATCAGGATCACGTTGCAGTCAATGCATCGCGGCTCCGGTCTCGAAACATACAGTGCGAAGGCTGCGGGGATCAGAAGCACGGCAAGCATGGGAATGATGAAAAACGGCCTTTTCAGGTGCTTTTTCACGGCATTTCAAACGTATCATAAAAGCCGGGGCGGGGCAAAGCCTCATGTGAATCTTGGCCGCGGTTGAGAAAAAAACATAACAATTAAGCCGCGCACTTGTGCATCCCGGGAAAAAAATGTAAACAGTAGGGCTACTGCGTTCAAAGGAGACATTGATGGCACTTTCGGGAATGCGAGGCAAGGTGGGAATTCTCGGGTTCGGCATGAGCAAGTGGGGCCCGGCACAGCATGACAAGGACCTCCCCCACCTGTCCTCGATCGCCTATACCAGGGCCCTCGACAATGCAGGCATCGATCCGACGCTGATCGAGTTTGCCGTTTACGGCCATTACAACCCGCTTTTCCGCGGCCAGATCATGGCCGACATCTACGTGAACGAAACGCTCGGGCTCGAGCTTCGCCCCACCCTGCGCGTGGCGGCCGGCGGCGCGACCGGTGCGGCCGCGATCGACGCGGGAGCAACGGTCGGCCTGTCGGGCCGCGCCGACATCGTCCTCGTGCTCGGCTTCGAAAAGGGATACGACTGCTGGAATTATGCGACCGGAGAGCCCGTGTCCGAGGTTCTAAAGGCCATCTCCTTTTCCGCGGACACGGTCTGGGAGGAGCCGCTGGGCGTGACGGCAGCGTCGAATTACGCCACCACGGTGAACGCGTTCAAGGCCGAGCACGGAGGCCACCCCACGGACCTGGAGGCAACGAGGATCGCGGTGTCCCATCACAGCAACGCCCTTCTGATCCCGGAGGCTCACTGTTTCGGCCAGGACGCGTACACGGTCGATTTTGTCATGGGCTCGCCCATGATCGCCGAGCCGTTCAAGCGCGGCCACAACTGCCAGATCTCCGAGGGCGCGGCGGCCCTGATTCTCATAACCGAGGAAAAGGCGAAAGAGCTCAAGGTCAGCGATCGCGTGGTCTGGATCACGGGCATGGGCAGCGCCACGGACACGGGGCTCGTTGGCTGGCGTCCCGATATTTCGCATTACAAGAGCGGGGTGGCGGCCATGACCAGGGCCTATAAAACTGCGGGGATAGGCAACCCGCTCAAAGAGCTGGGCCTGGTCGAGATTCACGACCCCTTTGCCCACGTGGTCTACATGGCATACATCGAGATCGGCCTGTGCGAGGACGAGAAGGAAGCAAGCCGGCTTCTCGAGGAAGGGGTTTTCTTCAGGGACGGGCGGCTTCCCGTCAACCTGAGCGGAGGCCTGATCGGTCTCGGGCACCCGGTGGGAGCCACGAATATCGGGCAGGCCGGCTGGTTGTTTTTCCAGCTCACTGGCCAGGCCGGCAAATCCCAGGTCGATTTTTCGGGCCGGCCGAAGAAGGGGGCTCTCAAGGGCATGGGCGGGCCGGGCGACTGCTACTGCTACGGCCAGGTGTATGAGTTTTGAGGTAGCACTTATAAATACCCCGGGTAGGGGAGGCTTTAGCCTCCCGGCAAGAACCCGGGTAGGGGAGGCTTTAGCCTCCCGGTTTATAAGCATACATCGGGCGGCTGAAGCCGCCCCTACCCACGGTTGGAGATCGGGCGGCTGAAGCCGCCCCTACCCACGGTTGGGGATAGTGGAGCAAAAGATGAGTAATCCGGGATTATCGCAAAAGGCCGTTGCCGAGCTCTCCAGGAAGCACCAGATCCCGGTCGAGCACATCGCAAAAGCGCTGGAAAAGGAGATGTCGCAGGAGACAGCGACCACGGAGCTGCTCAGGGTCCCCTACCGCATCGGCACGACCATGCTCAGGAGCATGGCCCATGCCTCCCGGTTTTTCCGGGAGATCAGGGACAACGGCATGTTCTACGCAGGCAAATGCCCGGAGTGCGGGCACACGGCGTTTCCGCCCCAGCATGCGGTCTGCCACGTGTGCATCAAGAAGGGCGCCTGCGTGCAGTACGAGTACGTCGAGCTCGGCCCGCAGGTCGAAGGCACGGTTTTGTCCTGGTGCAGGCTCGTGCGCGGCTCGTCGAAACACGTGGGAAAAGGCGAGGTTTATCCCTGCGTGATCAGGGTGGACGGATCGGACACGGCGGTCTGGCAATACGTGCTTCCGAAAAAAGGTATTGAAATTAAGGTAGGAGCAAGAGTAAAATCAGTTCTGCTTCCTGCGGAAGAGCGAACCGGGGAAGCCACGGATTTTGCATTTGTATTAATCCAGTAAACAAACCGTAGCTGCACGCCCCTGGCGTGCCTCTTTCATGAAAGAGGAAGGCCGGTGAACAGCAGTTGCGATAATTTGAATCGAGGGAGGACTCACATGGGAGAAATCAAGAAGATGACCTTCATGGAGGTCATGAAAAAAACCGCAGAAAAAAGAGGGGATGCCCCGGCACTGAAAGCGAAAGTCGACGGGGAATGGAAAACAACTTCATGGAAAGACTACTACGCGCAGGTGCGCACGGCCGCACGCGCTTTCATGAAACTGGGGCTGAAGCCGGGCGGCGGCGTAACCATCGTCGGCAAGAACTGCCCGCAGTGGCTCATCGGCAACAACGGGGCCATTTTCGCCGGCGGCGTTGCCACTGGAATCTATATCACCAGCACCCCCGAACAGTGCCGGTACGTGGCCGGGCACTGCGGGGCCGTCATCACCATCGTGGAAGACAAGGAGCAGCTTGCCAAGTTCAAGAAGATCCGCGACAAGCTGCCTGACCTGAAGGCCATCGTCATGATGAGCGGATCGGATTCCGACGACATGGTGCATTCATGGGAGGACCTGGAAAAGCTGGCCAAGGACGTTTCCGACAAGGAGCTTGACGAGCGGATCAAGGCCCAGAAGCCCGACGATCTTGCCGAGCTCATCTACACGTCGGGCACCACGGGCGATCCCAAGGGCGTGATGCTCAGCCACGACAACCTCATGTTCACCGCGAAAACGGTCATCGACATGGTCGGGGCGAACGAGGACGACGTGATGCTCAGCTACCTTCCGCTCAGCCACATTGCCGAGCAGATCGTCAGCCTGCACGGGCCCATCGCCATGGGCGCGCTCAGCTGTTTTGCCGAGAGCCTGGAGAAGCTGGGCGAGAACCTCAACGAGATTCACCCCACGATCTTCCTCGGCGTGCCGCGCGTCTGGGAGAAGATCCAGGCAAAAATGGTGGCCGCCGGGTCCAAGAACCCGCCGCTGAAAAAGAAGATCGCGGCCTGGGCACGAAAGAAGGGGCTCAAGGGAGGCTACGCGGAGCAGAAAGGCGAGCCCAAGCCCATGTTCTACGGCCTGGCCAAAAAGCTCGTGTTCTCCAAGGTCCGCGACAAGCTCGGCATGGACAGGTGCAGGATGTTCTTCACCTCCGCTGCGCCGATCTCGAAAGACACGCTCGAGTTCTTCCTGAGCCTTGGCATCCCGATCTTCGAGATCTACGGCCAGAGCGAATGCACGGGCCCGGGCACGGTGTCCTCTCCCGGCCACTACCGCACGGCTTTGGTCGGCAGGGTCATGCCCGGCACGGAGCTGAAGATCGCGGACGACGGCGAGATCCTCTTCCGCGGGCGGCACGTCTTCCTGGGCTACTACAAGCACGAGGAAGCCACGAAGGAGGCCCTGGACCCCGAGGGCTGGCTCCACACGGGAGACATCGGCGAGCTCGACGACAACGGCTACCTCAAGATCACGGACCGCAAGAAGGACCTCATCATCACGTCGGGCGGCGAGAACATCGCGCCGCAGCTTCTCGAGGGCAAGCTCAAGTCGATCCCGATCGTGGCCAATGCCGTGGTGATCGGCGACAAGCGCAAGTACCTCACCGCGCTCCTGACCCTGGACGAGGAAAAGCTTGCCGACGAGATCGCGGCCGCGGGAAGCGAGGCCAAGGACCTGGCCTCCGCCGCCTCGTGCAAAAAGTTCAGGGAGTACATCCAGAAGCAGCTCGACGAGGTCAACACGACCCTGGCCCGCGTGCAGACCATCAAGAAGTTCACCATCCTTCCGGTCGACTTCACCATCGAGGGCGGAGAGCTCACGCACACCATGAAGGTCAAGCGCAAAATCGTCAATCAGAAATACGCCAAGGACATAGAAAACCTGTACAGCTAGGCGCAGCAATGGAAAAAATCATGGTTCTCGGGGGGGCCGGCGCCGTGGGCAGCGTGGCCGCCAGGACGCTTGCGTCCAAAGCCTATTTCTCGCACATCGTCATCGGCGATATCAACGTCGAGCAGGCCGAGGAGATCGCGGGGGAAATGCAAAGCCCGATCGTCTCCGTTCAAAAGGTCGATGTCATGGATCCCGACGGCCTCAGGGACGCGATCAGGGACTGCAGCGTGGTGCTCAACTGCTCGGGCCCGTTTTACAGGTTCGCGGTCCCTGTCCTCGAGGCCGTGATCGACACGGGCGTCAATTACGTGGACATCTGCGACGACGTGGACGTGACCCTCGACGTCCTGAGAATGGACGGCGCCGCCATCCGCAGCAATGTCAAAGCGCTGATCGGCATGGGAAGCAGCCCGGGCGTCACCAACCTCCTGGCCGCGTTCGCGGCCGACACGCTGCTGGACCGCACCGACTCGATCGACATTTTCCACGCGCACGGCGGGGAGCCGGTCGAGGGCGAGGGCGTCATCGCCCACAGGTTCCATTGCATGAGCATCGAGATTCCCATGTTCCTCGACGGGAAGCGGACGTACGTGAAATATTTCAGCGACGAAGGAAGAGCGCTCAGGCAGACTTTCAAATTCCCCGTTGTCGGCGAGGTCCCGCTTTATCCCTACCCACACCCCGAGCAGGTCACGCTGCCCAACCACATCCGGTGCAAGCAGGTCACGAACAAGGGGACCGTGCTTCCCGGCGAGTATTACGACCTCATCAAGGACATCTGCAGGCTCGGCCTGCACAGCAGGGAGCCCCTGGACGTGGGGGGCCGCAAGATAGCGCCCTACGATGTGTCGGTCGCGTTCCTTCTCAAGGAGCGCGAGCGCATCCTCAAGGAAACCGAGTTCGGGCCCCAGCGAGGCTGCGTCAGCATAATCGTCAAGGGCATGAGGCACAGGGAATACAGGGAATACCGGTTCCACCTGGCATCCCTGAGCCAGGCCCTGGGCGAAGGCACGGGAATCCCGGCGGCCATCGGCGCGATCCTCATGCAGACCGGCAGGGTCAGGGGCAAGGGGGTCATGCCGCCCGAGGCCTGCGTGGACCCCGCGGATTTTCTGGCCATGGTGCCGGAAGTGATGAAGCTGGACAAGGAAAAGGAAGGCGGCAAAACCTTTGGCGGCGTCGTGATCGAACAGGTGGACGAAGAGGGCAACGTCACAAAGCTGGACATGTGACATGCCGGTCCCGGGAAAAACCCGCGCTGCCGTCCTGGCCATCGACCACGGCACGTCCGGCGTCAAGTCCGCGCTGGTCTCGGCCCACGGCAAAATCCTCGACTTCGAATACAGAAAGACGCCCATACATTTTTTCCCGGGGGGCGGAGCGGAGCAGGACCCGCGGGACTGGTGGGATGCTCTTATCGAAACCGCGCGCTCACTCGTGGAGAGGAACCGGCAGGCCGCGGACTCGGTGCAGGCCGTCTGCTGCTCCTCCACCTTTTCCTCCACCGTGGCCGTGGACCGCAGGGGCGGAAACCTTGGAAACGCGCTCACGTGGATGGACTGCCGGGGGGCGCCCTACATCAGGGACATCATGGAAGGCTTCCCCGCGATCCAGGGCTACGGCCTGGGCAGCGTGCTCCCGTGGATCTACAAGACGGGCGGCGGGCCCCAGCTGTCGGGCAAGGACGACATCGCCCACGTGCTCTACTGGAAAAACGAACGGCCCGAGGTGTACCGTGAAGCGGACTGGTTCCTGGGCAGCAAGGATTACCTCAATCTGAAGCTCACGGGCAGGAGCGCGGCGAGCTTCGATTCCATCATGCTTTTCTGGGTCACCAACACGAGGGACATCAACAACATCCATTATGACGGCAAGCTGATCAGGAAGCTGGGCATTGATCGCGAGAAGCTCCCCCCCCTCACATCATCCATCGATGTGCTGGGCACGCTTCTTCCCGCGGTGGCCGACGCCATGGGTCTGAAAAAGGACGTGAAGGTCGTCGTTGGCTCGCCGGACCACCAGTCGGCCTGCATGGGGTCCGGCGCTGTCAGGGATTTCGAGGGCCACGTGTACATCGGCACCTCGTCCTGGATCCAGTGCATCGTGCCCTTCAAGAAAACGGACGTTGCCCACTCCATCGCCTCGCTGCCCACCTCGATTCCGGGCAAATACTACTGCGCCAACGAGCAGGACATCGCGGGAGGGTGCCTGCCCTGGCTCGTTGACAACGTTCTCTTTCACAAAAACAGGCTGGGCAGCGGCGACCCGCCGGAAAAGGTCTTCGAGCTGATGGACGAGATCGCCGCGGGCGTTGAGCCGGGCTCGAACGGGCTCATCTTCACGCCCTGGCTCAACGGCGAGAGGACGCCGGTGGACGACACCACGGTCCGCGCCGGCCTCCACAACATGTCCATGACCACCACGGCCGAGCACATCATCCGGGCCTTTTTCGAGGGCGTTGCCTTCAACAACCGCTGGGCCCTCAAGTACGTGGAGAAGTTCATCGGCCGGAAAATGGACACGCTCAACATGGTGGGCGGCGGCGCCCGCTCCGGCGTCTGGTGCGGGATCTTCGCCGACGTTCTGAAGAGGACGACCAGGCAGGTAAAGGACCCCATGCTCGCCAATGCGCGCGGCGCGGCCTTCATCGCGTCCGTTGCCCTCGGCCATATCACGTTCGACGACATCCCCGACCTCATCGAGTACGAGAATGTTTACAAGCCCGACCCTGAAAACGCCCGGCTTTACGACGAGCTTTTCGAGGAGTTCCTGGCCGTCTATGAAAACAACAGGGCCATGTACAAGAGGCTTAACAGGAGGAGCACTTCATGAGTCAGCACAAAAGCCTCCCCACTGCATTACGGGGACGCGCTTTGAGTTTATTTTTATTGCCCGCTATCGCGTTGTTCGGGCTCATGGCCTGCGGCCGGGTTCACTGGAGGTTTTCAATGATCCTGAGAGCACTGTGGAAAAAGCTGCCCTCGATCGTCGCGCTCATGAGCCTTGCCGTCATGCCCGCTGCCTGCGGCGGCGGGGGCGGCAATGGCGACGAGGATGCCGACGCGACAGTGCCCGACGGCGTGGACACGGTGGACATCGTGACGGAAGGGGACGAAGACACCATCCTTCCCGATGAAGCGGACATGGGGGCGGACGAGGAAGCGGCAGCCGACCCGGTCGACGACCCTATCCCGGACATGCCCGTAGACATGCCCGCGGACATCACGGAGGACGGCGAGCCCCCGCCCGCGGCGCCATGGCCCGAGTGGGCCTTCCACCACTGGGTCTGGGAGGACGAGAGCACGCAGGAAAGCGCCATTGCCCTGGTGGAGGATTACCTGGCCCATGACATCGAGGTGGGCGCCATCATCATCGACAGCCCCTGGGAGACCGGCTACAACACCTTCGATTTCGACACGGACCTCTATCCCGATGCCCGGGCAATGGTCGACCACCTCCACTCGCTGGGCGTGCGCGTGTTCATGTGGATCGTGGGCGGCATCAACACGGACGTGCCCGAGCTGTACAGCTACGGCGAGGACAACAACTACTTCATGAAGTACACGCCCTTCGGCGGCCCTGCAGAGGTGGACTGGTGGAAAGGCAGAGGCAGCCTCATCGACTTTTTCAACCCCGAGGCAGCGGCCTGGTGGCACACGCTGGTGGACAACACTCTCGCCCTGGGCATCGACGGCTGGAAGTGCGACGGCCTTGACTACTACGCCACGCTGGCCCGCTACTCGCCGGGCGCGGGCGGGTACGTGAGCCGCCTCGAGTACTCCCACGCCTATTACCGCGACTTCTTTGATTACACGCGCTTCGTGCTGGGCGATGACCGCATCATCACGGCCCGGCCCGTGGACAACTACGGCCTTCCGGGCGGCGGCGACCTGGCCTCGTTCGCGCCCGTCGACATCAACTGGGCCGGCTGGGTGGGCGACCAGGACGCGGACTTCAACGGCCTCAAGGCCGCCCTGGTCAACTTCTACGAGTCCTACCTGGTGGGCTACGTGGCCTACGGGTCGGACATCGGCGGCTACCGCGAGAATGACGAATACCCGCTGAAGCGAAGCAAGGAGCTCTTCATCCGGTGGGCGCAGCTCGGCGCGCTCTGCCCGGTCATGGAAAACGGCGGCGGCGGCGAGCACAGGCCCTGGATCTTCGACGAGGAGACATCGGACATCTACCGCGACTTCGTCAGCCTGCACTACGCCCTCATCCCCTACCTGATGCGGGAGGGGGCCCGGGCCTTCGATGCGCGCATCTCGCTCATGACCTTCATCGACAACGTGCAGTTCCACTACCTGCTGGGGCCGGATATCCTCGTGGCGCCCATGCTCGAGGAGGGCACGAGCCGAGCGGTCCTGTTCCCTGACGACGGCCGATGGATCTACCTGTTCGACCGGGCGCGCGTTTACGCGGGCGGAGCGGCCGAGACGCTCACCATCCCCACCAACGAGTTCCCCGTGTTCCTGAGGGAAGGCTCGGCCATCGCTTCCGAGCTTCCCGACGAGTGGTAATCGACGCCGGCCAAGCGCCCGCAAAGCTTCCTTGACAGACCCGCAGGCACCGTTCATTATTAAATCATGGGGCAATGGCTCGATGAAATTTCCCATGATCTCCCCATGGTCATTCGATATGAGTGAAAAAAGGGAAAGCACGGTGCAGGCAGGCGGCTTAAAGGCATTGATTCATTCTTTTCTTTCGGCTCTCCTGCTGCCTGGCATGCTATCGGCCCTCGCCCCTGTTTGCGCGTGCGTCCAGTCCTGGGACACCCGGGATAGCGGCGGCCCGGACGGCATCGATGAGCCCATCGATCTCGACGTCATCTCCGATGACATGGCGGCGGCTGATGATTCCGGCGATCCGGGCGATGTGCCGGTCGCTGATGACGGCGGGGTCTGTCCGGGAGGGCTGACCAATTGCTCGGGCGTATGCGCTGACCTGAGCTCCGATCCTTCCCACTGCGGCAGCTGCGGCCACGGCTGCGTCTTGGACGAGGTTTGCAATGAAGGCGAGTGCACGTCCAGGTGCGCCGAAGGGCTGGAGGAGTGCGCGGGATCGTGCGTTGACCTGATGATGGACGAGGCGCACTGCGGGGCCTGCGACCACCCGTGCGACGAAAGCGAGGCGTGCGATTCAGGATCGTGCGTGTGCGTACCGGACTGTTTCGGCCGCACCTGCGGGCCGGATGGATGCGGCGACACCTGCCCGCCCGGGTGCCGTACCGGGTACGACTGCACCGACGCGGGAATATGCACATGCGAGGGCACGGTTTGCGGCTCGATCTGCTGTCCGTCGGACCAGGCCTGTTACGAGGAAAGCTGCTGCACCCCGGACTGCTCCGGACGCATCTGCGGCAGCGACTCCTGCGGCGATGAGTGCCCGCCGGGATGCTCCACGGGCTACGCGTGCGCGGGAGACGGAACCTGCGGGTTCGACGAGCTGGTCTTCGAGGCGGAAGGTCCGGGAATGGGACACAATTGCGGGCGAGCCGAGGCCGACGGCTGGTCTGCTTCAACAGGGCCGGACGAGGAGGCGCACATGCTCTTTGGACCCTACACCACGGATGTGCCGGGCGGGTCGCGTACCGCGGTGTTCCGCATGATGGTGGACAACAACTCGGCGGACAACCTGCGGGTTGTGCGCCTCGACGTGCAGGACTTCACGACCGAGTCGGTGCTGTCCGAACGCGCTGTACACAGAATGGAATTCAGCGCGGCATTCGTGTACCAGGACTTCTCTTTGTCGTTTATTGCGACGAGCGACCATTCGCTCGAGTTCCGTGTGTGGTGGGACGATACCTCCTATGTACGCATTGACCGCGTGACCGTTCGGTAATATTTGTTGAGGCAAGTCTCCATGGAGATGATCGGCAAGGCCCACGAGACCACGGTCTCCGGCACCACAATCACCTGGGGGGAAATGGGCGATGGCTATCCGCTGGTGCTCCTCCATGGAATCCAGGATTCGCACCGCGCATGGAGAAGGGCAGCGCCCCTGCTCGCCCGGCATTTCCGCGTCCTGATGCCGGATCTGCCCGGCCATGGCTATTCGGGGCGGCCCGACGCGCCGTACACGTTGACCTGGTATGCGAGTGTGATTTCCGCTTGGATGAAAGCGGTCAACGTTGAAAAAGCGCACGTTTGCGGTCACTCATACGGTGGTGGAATCGCCCAGTGGATGGTGCTGGAACAACGGGCCCGGGTTGACCGCCTGGCCCTGGTGTCGGCAGGAGGTTTAGGGCGCAGGGTCGCTCCGGGATTGCGATTTGCGACGTTTCCCGTTCTGGGGCCGCTGCTTACGCCCATGGTGAAGGGCCTTGCCCTTCCTGCTTTCGTTCGGCTCGCACCGGCAATGTTTGGCCACATGGAACCCGAAGAGCAGGAACGATTCATTATGATGAGTCGTATTCCTGGTTCCGACCGGGCATTTCAGCGAACGGTGGGAGGCGTCATCAACTTTTTCGGGCAGTACATGCAGACCATCCAGCGGGCCGGCGAGGTTGACCTGATGCCGCCGGTCGCCCTGTTCTGGGGAGCGAAAGACCCCATCATCCCAGTTAAACATGGTCGGAATACAGTAGCGCAGTCGGAAAACATAACCCTGACCATATATAAAAGGTGTGGACACTTTTGCCACCTCGACACGCCGGAACGTTTTTCAAAGGACCTGACCGGGTTTTTGTTGGACCCGAAGCGCCCGCCCGCTCGTTTTATTCCATCAACACGAATAACGAGGCTGAAGGACTTTTTCGGGCTCCCCAAAAGATGATCGCGTCCATGGGGGCAATAGCTCGATGAAATTTCCGCTGATCCGGGCATCCGCAAGGCCGTGGCCGCCGGAAGGAAGGCCGCCGCCGGCAGATCGCTGCCGGGGTTAATCGTCGCGGTCTTCCCTGTTTTAAATAATTGACATGCCATGCATTGTTATTTATGATTATTTGGACTGCGTTGGAATTTTGGGTTGAGTTGGAATTGTATCATTAAAGGCTGCGATTTATTGGGATCGGTACGAAGCCAGTGAACAGGAATCTGGTTTCCGGTTTCATGTATTCAAATCTCAATGAATTCGATTTAAATCGGCCGAAACAAATTGTAAAAATATAAGTAAAAAATGCAAATAATCATCAATCAAGGCACATTGCCGGTGCACGGTTTATCCAGGAAACCGCATCTCGGCGGCCTGCTGCGGTCTGCTGCGCTATTGATTCTGCTTGTCGGCGGGTGCTCCACAAAACCCATTGCGTATGATAATCAATTTGAAAAACTTAATAAGGAAATTCTTCTTGGTTTCAGTGTTTCCGACGGCATGGTGGCGGAAGCCGAGCTGTTGGGGATGTACGATGTGGGCGTCTTGCGCAGCCTGGGAAGGCTCCGAAGCGAAGGCGCCTTGCGTGTCCAGCTGACCGACCTTGAGGAAGATATGGTGGTTGACGGCCGGCTGCCCGATCCCCGCCTGGCACTCTGGGACGACTTTGAGTCTGAAGAGATACAAGGCGGGATGTCGGAGCAAAGCGAGGGCATGGGACTGCTCGTGCTCCCGGCGCCCGTCCCGGCCAGGGGGACGTTGATTTTCACGCTTCGCTCGTCCGGAGGAAGCGAAACGGTTACGACGTTCAACCTCGACCTTGAAAACGGCTCCGTGGACGCGACGGTGCTCGGTCTTTCCGATCCTCCGAAGCTCGTTCACCTTCTCGGACCGGAGAACCCGGACAGCGCTTTCATTATCGTATTTGTACCAAACGGATTCGGGGATGAAATAATCTCCTTTATCGAAACAGCCAGCTCACTGGCGCAGTGGACCGGCTCGATGGACTGGTTTTCCGGCCACAACAGTGAATTTTCGTTCTGGGCCTTGCTCGATGAGGAAGCCGACCAAATGGATTCTCCCAATTGTTCGTGCAATTATCATGCTGAAGGGTGCCCGGACACGTATCGAACCAATCGCATTCTCAGGAAAGGACTCGAATCCGGCTTAAACCGCAGTTACGGGATGATCAAGGCGTCACCGGACAGGCTGGTGCTTATCACGAATCAGAGATGCCGGGCATTTGCGCAGTGGAGCGGTGGAATCTTGCTGTCATCAGTGGAATCTCGACGCGGCGTCCTGGCTCATGAGCTGGGACACTCACTTGGACAGTTGGCCGACGAATATTCAGAAAATGGTTATCCATGCCCCACGGTCGATAATCGTGCAAACATTGGACGGCGCGGTGAGGAGCCCTGGCTGTGCGTCATGGCCGGAAATCCATATGAAACGAGCTGTTCCGACGGATCGCCCGTCGATGCTTATGAACCTGTCCTGGACTGCCCCGGGTGGGTCCGGCCATGCCCTCACTGCATGATGAATGATTTTGACGTGTTTTGCCCCATATGCCGATTGAAGATGGAAACGGAGCTTCAACAGGCGCTAGGCTATTATATTGTGAACGATCCCTGCAATGGAGTTGACGACAACTTGAACGGCAAAGTGGACGAGGGCGGATGCGTATGCGAGCAGGGTTGCGAGGAGGAAGTCTGCGATGGGGCGGACAATGACTGCGACGGCCTGACGGACGAAAACGGAATATGCGAATGCCTGCCTTCGGCCGAAGTCTGTGATGGACTGGATAATGACTGCAACGGCCTTATAGACGAAGGGCTTGACTGCATATGCATACCGTCGACCGAAGAATGTGACGGAGTTGACAACAACTGCAACGGCATGATCGACGAGGGCGGCGTGTGCGACTGCAGGCCGTCGGACGAGATCTGCGATGGGACGGACAATGACTGCGACGGCAGGGTCGACGAGGGCGGCGTGTGCGACTGCACGCCGTCGGGCGAGATCTGCGACGGGACGGACAATGACTGCGACGGCAGGATCGACGAGGACGAGGTGTGCGACTGCACGCCGTCGGACGAGGTCTGCGATGGGACGGACAATGACTGTGACGGAACGATCGACGAGGACGAGGTGTGCGAAACGGATTGTCATGAGGACAGACCGGTGGGTCACTCCGACTACTGCAGCTCTTCATGCCCCTGTGAGGAAGAGGAGGGTCATTGCGACGATTCTTCGGAATGCGAATATTCCCTGACATGCGCCGGCGGCATTGGACCGGCGTTCGGTTTTCCAGACGGGTCAAGCGCTTGCAGCTCATGCGGCGACGACGACTATGAATGGAACCAGACGAGATCGCAGGCGGTATTTCTTGGCACGTTCTCGGACAGCGACACAACGGTGAACGCCGTCACTTCTTCTGCTATCTGGCCCGCGTCAGACCGGGATTGGTTCTACGGCTACGTATCGGACACGCTTCTATCAGACCTGGATGTGAACATAGACTTGAGCTCATTGAGCGCCGATGTCGACGTGTGCGTCACGTACCAGTGTGAATCAGGTCATCCCGTGACCGTAAGTTGCGACTCTCCATCAGATTGGGCTTCAGGAACCGACACCTGTTGCAGCATCCAGCCGGGATCTTCGGATGAACAGATAACAATGGAAATATCCTGCGGTTTTGGCTTGAATGGATCGGGCACCTTCTACATCCAGGTCTACGGCGGGTTGGGCACTGAAACTCAATGCAACTACAATCTGACCTACTATTTCTGACATCATGTCGAAGACCCCGGCCCCGGCTGCCGGGATTGTCATGAGGCGTACAACCATCGGCCTGTCAAGGGGCAAGGGGAAGGAAGCTTCAGCTTATAGGATCGGCGCGTACAAGGTCATCGACACCAGTTCCGGTGATGCAGTCAAAGAATTGAAGAGAATGGGCGGGGCGCGTGTAATCCCGGGTACCGCTCCCGGCGGCAAGGCCATTTCCGAATTATTCGGGGGCCTTGCGCGTAACGGCGATCGCGGTTGTTTTTCGCTGTCAGGGGCGGTACCCTGTCCGTCACAAAGGAGGGACTTCGATGCGGGAAGGGTTAAATGGGAAATGTGCCATGAATAACGCGACCATCGTTGTGGCGGGAGCTACCGGTAACCTGGGCGGACGCATCGCGAGAGCTTTGCTCGAACGGGGCGCCGGCGTCAGAGCGCTTGTTCGCCGCGGCACTGCGCGAGATAAAATTGAGCGACTGAAGGAGCTCGGCGCATCGATTGCCAGTGTCGACTTGAGCAGCGCTTCCGAGGCGGCACCGGCATGCTCGGGTGCGTCCTGCGTGGTGTCCGCGCTGCAGGGATTTCGGGACGTTATCGTGGAAGCGCAAACGGTTCTGCTCGACGCCGCGATCGAGGCTGACGTGCCGCGTTTCATTCCTTCTTCACCCCCCCGAAGGTCCTGTCCCACTCGGTCTCGCCCTTCTTGTCGATCTTGACGACCCAGACGTCGCGGCCGCCGGCGCCCTTGCTCGATGTGTAGCCCGCGACGATGTAGCCCCCGTCCTTCGTCGGGTTGATGCCCTGGGCCCGCTCCATTCCCTTGTCGCCGAGCGTCTTTTCCCACTGCGCCTCGCCCTTGTCATCCAGCTTGATGATCCAGGCGTCGGCCTGGCCCTTGCCCTTGCCGAACGTGGAGCCCGCGATGATGAAGCCGCCGTCGCCGGTCTTCAGCATGGCCCCGATCATGTCCTCGCCGGTCACGGGGAAGAACTTTTCCCACTCCTTGCCGCCGTCCCTGTCCAGCTTGATGAGCCAGATGTCGTCGTAGGACCGGCTCTTCTGCCTGGTCGTCGCCGCGACGAGAAAGCCCCCGTCGTCCGTTGCGACGATGGCCTTTGCAGCGTCGTCGTGGCTCGGGAAGACCGCGTATTCGCCGTACTCGTACTCCGGCTCGGTCGACACCATCTCGCTCAAGTCGATCTTTTTCCTGAACTTGCAGCCTGCCGCGACGGCCGGGACCAGGACCGCGGCCAGCAAGAGAAGGGCGAGCTTTTTCATGGCATCCTCTCCATTCTCAGGTGTTTTCTTGTGCAGCTTACCCGTCTTTCTCAGAGACGGGGCCTGCAGGGATCGTCTCCGCAATCAGGCGGATGGATGATCGTTCCCTCGTGGTCCTTTTCGAAAAAGGCCTCGATCTGCTGGTGGTGGGCCTCGGACCTTCGAATGATTCCGTGCGCGCAGTTGTCCTCTGCGGGCAGGTTCGTCTCGGGAGGCATCTCGCCGCACTCCGTGTAATGCATGCCGTCGTACATGAACAGGGCCGACCCGCCCGGCCCCACGGGCGCGTCCACTTCCTCGATAAAGGGCGGATGGGTCGGAGACGGCTGGACGAGCGGTATGCCGATGCTCCTGGCCCAGAATTCCGTGGAGATGTTCGGGACCCCGGCGTCCCCGATGGATTCCTGCATGAGGATGGACTTGTCCCTGAGGGCCTCGTAATGGGTTGCCGGGTCCACGGGGTCCCATAACATCTGGGAGACCGAGTAGAGCATCTGCCGCTCGAGCGGGTCGCGGACCCAGGAATTGATGATAACCGTGTACTGGAGCCAGTTGGCGCTTCTCTCGAGCAGCGTTGTCCAGGGACACCCTCCCACCTGGACCACGCCGTACTGGAACACGTCGGACACGGCCACGGTCACGCCTCCCTGGTGGCCTCCCAGGGAGATGCCCATGAAATAGATCCTGTCCGTGTCCACGAGGCTGCCGCTCCCGTCGGCGGAGCGCAGAAACTCCGCCTCGATGAACTTCGTCTTGAACAGCCTTCCCACGGCCGCGAAATTCGCGACGCCCATGTGCAGGTCCTCGGTGACGCGATTGAACGTGCCGAAGTCCTTGGCCGCGCCCACGGCGTCGAGGTTGTCACGGTAGGAAAGCCCTCTCCACTCGGCCGCAGCGAAGATCATGCCGTAGCGGTCGGATGAATACAGCGCGCCGCTCGGGTCGCCTTCCATGACCAGGTCGTCGTGGGGCATGCCGAGCAGGCCGTGGCCGAAAACCATGACCGGCACGGACCCCGCGGGCGCGTCGTGGATCGAGGGGGGAAGATGGATGATCAGGGTGAAATCGTCCTTCCCCCGGGCTTTGGGCATGCCGTCCTCGTCGAGCTCGAACGTCCCGTCCTCTTTCACGTAGGTCTCCAGCTCGAACGTGAGCTCCACGTGGCGCCAGATGTTTTCCGGCACGTCCTCGTTGACGTCGGAGTCCAGGTACCTCGATTCCATGACGTCGTATTCCGGCTCGAAGTCCGGGTCGGCCGGCAGGTCCGCCCTCGTGCCTTCCATGATGTGATTGATCTGGCCCAGCGTGACTTCCTTCGAGCCGGTCCAGAAGTCCCAGGCCAGGACGAGGTTGTTTTTGTCGATGTACAAATCTTCGAGCTTTTCGAACAGCTCGTTGTAATGATCCTTGTAGTCCTTGAGGTCGTCCGGGATGCCGCTGCCCTTGACGAGGGCCGCGAACTTGCGCGGGACCGGGACGCTTTCGCCTGAGACGGTCTTGAGGTCCTTTGTCAGGATAACGGCGTAGTGATGCGCCCACTTGAGAACTTTCATGGGCCTTATGATGAGCGAGCGCTTGTGCTGCTCGATGGCCGCCTGCTGCGAGTCGAGGTCGACCATGAGAGGATGCCGGTCGCCCGTTTCCAGGTCGATGATCTGCACGCTGCTGCCGGGCAGCACGCTTTCGGCGATCCGGCCCTGGAGCGGGATGGACCCCTCGTCTATTTCCACGCCTTCGAAATAGACGTGCATGGGAGTGGCCGGCGAAAACCCGTCGAGCCTGTTGAACCTGTCCACGGGCATGGGCGTTCCCTCTTCCGCGATGGGAAGGATGTCCGCGGGAATATTCAGCTTCCACCCGGTCGCGGACCCGGGGTCCTCCTCCATGAGGTGCACGGAGGGGTAGGGGAAGAAAATCGAGGTTCCCATCAGGCCGGGGCCCTCGACGATCGTTTCCCCGTCGTCCTTGCATGAGACGGTGGAAACAAGTACGGCACAAACAAGAACGTGATGCATTTTCCTGTATCTCATGACGGTTTATTCTGGCATTTTT
>JBDRLK010000202.1:0-8302 GCA_043813155.1 Pseudomonadota bacterium
GCAGCCCCCTGGCCACGATCCAGCAGTATCTCGAGGCTATTCTCGATGGAGCCATGGGTGATATCAGCGACGAGCAGAGGAGGTCGATCCAGCGCATCAGGGAGCGACTGGAAGCCCTCATGACGATAATCAACGACTGGCTGAACCTGGCAAGCATCAAGAGGGGGAAAGTGGTCGGTGCATTGGAGGCTGTGGCCCTGACCGATCTGCTTTCCGATCTCGTCGATTTCATGCAGCCGCTGGCGGGAAAAAATAAGGTTTCCATGCGTATCAGGCTTCCGGAGTCATTCCCGGCGATTCAGGGCGATCGCGTGTCGCTCGAGCAGGTCTTCACCAATCTCATCAGCAATGCACTGCATTATAATCGCCCTTGCGGATCGGTTTCCATAGATTTCATGGACCACGGTGATTTCATAGCCGTCGAAATCTCGGATACGGGTGTGGGCATTGAAAAGGAGTACCTTCCATTTCTCTTTGATGAATTTTTTTCCCTGGCCCTCGTGAGAAGAAGGGACGGGAAACGATCGGGAGGCTCCGGCCTGGGGCTTGCCATCGCAAAGAGGATCGTCGAGGCGCACGGAGGGACCATCGAGGTCGATACCGTGCCTGAAAAAGGATCGACGTTTACGGTTTCACTCCCTAAAAAACACCTGTCCCCTTGAATCCATCCGGGAAATGGACCGCAGGGCAGCTCGACACGGGACCATGATCGATAGTGCCATGGAAAACCCTGAATCGCAAAGGAGCGGGTGGGCAAGAAACGTTGGGGGGATTTTTATGGCGTTTTTCCACGTCATCGCCGCCCGGGGGTCTTCCGGGCGCATGCCGTTTGCCTGTCATTCCAGGAATCGCGCCGGTTTTTTTAGAAGGCAGCTTCAAAGACAACGCGCAAGTCCTTTGTGCGTTCGGCGAACAGCAGCTCCTAGAATATTCCCTGGACCTTGCCGGTCTTGGTGTCCACGTCGATCCTCCGGTAGGCGGGGTCGGACGACGTGCCGGGCATGAGGCTGATGGCGCCCGCGCAGGGGCAGAGGAACTTGGCGCCCGAGAAGACGAGCACGTCCCGGATGGGAAGGGTCCAGCCCTTGGGCACGCCCTTGAGCGTCGGGTCGTGCGTCAGGCTCAGGTGGGTCTTGACCATCATGGTGGCAAAATCCCTCATCTCGGGGTCGGCCTCGAACTTCTTGGCCTTGGCAGCGGCCTCGGCCGACCAGGAAACGCCGTCCGCGCCGTACACTTCCTTCGCTATCTTGTCCACGCGCTGGCGAAGCGGCATCTCGAGAGGATAGAGGAACTGGAAGTTGTTCTCCTCCTCGCAGGCGTCCTTGACCGCGTCGGCAAGCTCGAGCGCGCCGTCGCCGCCCTTGAGCCAGTGCGAGGATTCGGCCACGCGCGCGCCCGCGCCCTCGGCCGCTTTCCTCACGAATTTCACCTCGTTGTCCGTGTCCGTGTGGAACCTGTTGATGCAGACCACGGGGTTGATGCCCGCCTTTTTCACGATGCCGATGCAGTGGATCATGTTCTCAACGCCCGTCTCGAGCAGCTTGATGTTCTCCGAGGTGTAGGCCTTGTCGAGGGGGATTCCGGGGCTGACCTTGGGGCCGCCGCCGTGCATCTTCATCGCCCTGATGGTGGACGTCACGACCGAGACGTTCGGCTTCAGGCCGCTGAAGCGGCACTTGACGTTCCAGAACTTCTCGAACCCGATGTCGGCCGCGAACCCGCTCTCCGTGCAGTGGTAGTCGAACATCTTCAGGCCGATCCTGTCGCCGATGATCGAGGACTGGCCGACCGCGATGTTGGCAAAGGGCCCGGCGTGGACCATGGTGGGCTGGTACTCGGCCGTGCACATGAGCGTGGGGTTGATGGTGTTGCGCATGAAGGCCGTCATGGCGCCCGCCACTTCCAGGTCCTCCGTGGTCACGCGCTTGCCCTTCTTGTCGTAGGCCACGGTGATCTTGCCGAGCCTCTCGCGAAGGTCGGGAAGGTCCCTGACGACCGCGAGGATGGCCATGAGCTCGGAGCTGACCGAGATGCCGAACTTGGACTGCATCATGTAGCCGTCCATCTTGCCGCCGATGCCCATGATGATGTTGCGAAGGCCCTGGACGCAGAAGTCCATGATCCAGCCCATCTCGATGTTCGTGGGATCGATGTCGAGGCGCTTCAGGTTGCGCTTGGCGAGCCTGGCGTCGTCATAGTTGCGCTCGTGCTGCATCCTGGCGTTCATGGCGACCATGGCCAGGTTGTGGGCGTTCGTGATGTCGTTGATGTCGCCCGTGAGGCCCAGCGAGAACTCGGTCATGGGAATGGCGATGGCGTTGCCGCCGCCGGCCGCGGTCCCCTTGATGTTGAACGTGGGCCCGCCCGAGGGCTGCCTGATGCAGCCGCCGACGTTGAGCCCCCTCTTGCCCATGCCTTCCAGGAGGCCCATGGTCGTGGTGGTCTTGCCTTCGCCCAGCGGGGTCGGCGTGATGGCCGTGATCTCGATATATTTGCCGTCCTTCCTTCCTTTCAGGCGGTCGATGATCTTCATGAAATCGAGCTTGCACAGTCTTCCGAAGGGGATGATTTCCTCTTTCTGAAGACCCAGTTTTTCCCGCCACTCGTCGGGCGTGGGCATGTTTTTCTCGGCAGCTTCTGAAATCTGCCAGTCCTGCATTTTTGTCGCGTCGTAAGCCATGGGTGACCTCCTTGTATGTTTTTTAGATAGTTTGTTTTCAAATTCAGGCGGGCCGGGGGCCCGCTGCACCGGCCGCCCCGGGCGTGCGGCACCTTCGTTATTTCGGGATTCTCATTTCAGCCGCGCGTACCGTGTTCATCATGAGCATGGTGATGGTCATGGGACCGACGCCGCCGGGAACGGGCGTTATGTAGGACGCTTTTTCCGACACGGCGTCAAAATCCACGTCGCCGGCCAGGATGGCCTTGCCGTCCGCCGTCTTTCCGATGCGGTTCACGCCCACGTCGATGACGACCGCGCCTTCCTTGACCATGTCGGCCGTCACGGCCTTGGGCTTTCCCGCCGCCACGATGAGAATGTCGGCCTGCTTCGTGAAGTAGGAAACATCATGCGACCCGGTGTGGCAGATCGTGACCGTGGCGTTGGCGCCCTCCTTTTTCTGAAGAAGGATGTTGGCCACGGGCTTGCCCACGATATTGCTCCTGCCCACGACAACGACATGCGCGCCCTTGGTCTTGATGCCGCTGCGCATCAGCATCTGCTGGACGCCGTGGGGCGTGCAGGGCAGGAAAACCGCGTCGCCCGTTACGAGCCGGCCCACGTTGACGGGATGAAAGCCGTCCACGTCCTTGTCCGGGTCGATGGCAACCAGCACTTTCGATTCATCCAGGTGCCTGGGGAGCGGGAGCTGGACCAGGATGCCGTGCACCTCGTCGTCGCGGTTCAGCTCGTCGATCTTGTCGAGGAGCATTTTCTCGGACACGTCGGCGGGAAAATCCGCGTGAAAGGATTGTATGCCCAGCTTGTCGCAGGTCTTGCGCTTGCTGCCTACATAGACCTGGGATGCCGGGTCTTCGCCGACAATGACGGTCGCAAGCCCGGGCGTGATGCCGTGCTTGTCCTTGAGCTCCTGGATCCTGACCTTCAACTCTTCCTTGATTTCCTTCGAGATTTCAGTTCCTTTGATAAGCTGCGCGGGCATTTTTTCCTCCGTGTGACTGCGGGTTAGTATAGGCCTTTGATGCCGCCCCCGAACGGCAAATCATATAACCTCATGGTCTGAGGTTAGTCAATACGCTTTTTGAAAAAGAAATCGAATTCGGATGTAGTGCGGGGCTTCAGCCCCGCCCCGGCGTTAGCTTGGAACAAGCCGCCCTGAAGGGCCGCACTACGACGCGACACGAAACGAACAAGCCGGGCAAGACAACGTCGGTCGTACAACGGAGCATCAGGGATATCATCCACGAAATGCTGGCGATGTGATGCGAGTGTGAATAAGTCGATGAACCAAGGGCCCGCAGCTACTTTTTATCGGCGAGGGCCGCGTGGGCCGCGGCGAGCCTTGCAATGGGGACCCTGAAGGGCGAGCAGGACACGTAGTCGAGCCCGGTCTTGTGACAGAAATGGATGGAGGAAGGCTCTCCGCCATGCTCCCCGCATATGCCGATCTTGAGCCCGGGGTTCGTTTTTCTTCCCCTCTCAACACCCATTTTTACGAGCTCTCCAACGCCGTCCTGGTCCAGGGCCTCGAAGGGGTCGCGCTTGAAGATGCCGGACTCCAGGTAGGTATTGAGGAAGCTGCCCGCGTCGTCCCTGCTGATGCCCAGCGCGGTCTGCGTCAGGTCATTGGTCCCAAAGGAGAAAAACTCCGCTTCCCCGGCTATGGTGTCGGCCCTGATGCAGGCGCGCGGGATCTCTATCATGGTCCCCACCTTGTAGGGTATTTTCACGCCGCTTTCGGCGAACACCTCTTTGGCCACCCGGACCACCACGTCACGCTGAAGCGTGAACTCCCTGACATTGCCCACGAGCGGGATCATTATCTCAGGCTTTACTTTAACTCCCTGCTTGAAAACCGCTACGGCCGCTTCGAAAATGGCTCTTGCCTGCATCTGGGTCACTTCCGGGTAGGAGATGCCCAGCCTGCAGCCCCGGTTGCCCAGCATGGGTTTGAATTCCTTCAGCTCCTCGACCTTTTTCGCGAGCTGGTCCGGGTCGACGCCCATGTCCGCGGCAAGCTTTTCGATCTGGTTGCGCTCATGGGGCAGGAACTCGTGCAGCGGCGGGTCGAGGGTCCTTATGGTCACGGGCCTGCCGTTCATGACCATGAAAAGGCCGATGAAATCCTCCCGTTGATAGGGCAGGAGAACGGCAAGCGCCTCCCGCCTCTTCTCGCTGCCCGACGCCAGGATCATGCGCCGCATGGCATCGATCTTGCCGTCTCCGAAAAACATGTGCTCGGTCCTGCACAGGCCGATGCCCTCGGCGCCGAACGCAACGGCCAGCGACGCCTGCCCGGGCGTGTCGGCGTTCGTCCTCACGCCCAGCGTCCTTGCCGAGTCGGCCCACTTCATGATCTGCATGTACAGCTGGTAGTTCGGGGCCTCATCGGGGCTGAGCGACTTTTCCTCCATGACCTGGAGAACTTCCGAGGGTTTCGTGCCGATGCTCCCCTCGATCACTTCGCCCATGGTGCCGTCCAGGGACAGGGCATCTCCCTCCCGCAGCGTGTGGCCGGCCGCGGTCATCGTCCCCGCCTTGTAGTCGATGGAGATGGCCTCGGCTCCAACCACGCACACTTTCCCCATCTGCCTGGCGACGAGCGCCGCGTGGGAGGTCATGCCCCCCCGCTGGGTCAGGATGCCCTGGGACACGTTCATGCCGTGGATGTCCTCGGGCGAGGTCTCGGCCCTGACGAGGATCACGGGCCCGTCCTTTGCCATGTCCACGGCCCTGTTGGCGTTGAAAACGATCCTTCCCGTGGCCGCTCCCGGGCCTGCCGGGAGACCCCTGGTAATAAGCCTGCCTTCGCCGATGGCCCTCTTCTTGTCATTCAAGTCAAAAACCGGCCGCAGGAGCTGGTTGAGCTGATCGGGCTCGATGCGCCCGAGCGCCTCGTTCTTCGTGATGAGCCGCTCATGGACCATTTCCACGGCTATGCGTATGGCCGCAAAGGCCGTGCGCTTGCCGCTCCTGGTCTGCAGCATCCAGAGCTTCCCGTGCTCGATGGTAAACTCCAGGTCCTGCATGTCCCTGAGGTGTTTTTCGATTTTCCTGTAATAGCCGACAAGCTCCTCGTACATGGCGGGCATGACGGCCTCGAGAGATGTTTCGCCGCCCGTCCTGCGGTCCAGGTGCCTGGGCGTGCGTATGCCGGCAACAACGTCCTCGCCCTGGGCGTTGGGAAGCCACTCGCCGAAGAACACGTTCTCGCCCGTGGCGGGATTCCTCGTGAAGGCCACGCCCGTGGCGCAGTCGTCGCCCATGTTCCCGAAAACCATGGCCTGCACGTTGGTCGCCGTGCCCCAGTGCGGGGGGATGCGGTTGATCCTGCGGTACTCGATGGCCCGGGGATTGTTCCATGAATCGAACACGGCGCCGATGGCGCCCCAGAGCTGGTCCCAGGGGTCATCGGGAAAGGGTTTTCCCATTTTCTCGAGAACGTGCTGCTTGAACTCAGCGGCCAGCTCCTTGAGGACGTCGGCCGGGATCTCAAAATCCCATTTCCAGCCGCCCGCCTTTTTCCTCTCATCGAGCAGCTCCTCGAAATGGTGGCGGAAACCGTATTTCTTCTCTTTCGTTGCCGCGTCGGCCAGCTCGTCGAGCACAACGTCGGAGTACATCATGATGAACCTGCGGTAAGCGTCATAGGCGAACCTCGGGTCGGCGGTCTGCGCGATCATCCCGCTCAGGACCTCTTCGTTCAGGCCCAGGTTCAGGACCGTGTCCATCATGCCGGGCATGCTGGCCGGCGCCCCGGAGCGCACGGAAAAGAGAAGCGGGTTTTCAGGGTCGCCGAATTTCCTGCCAAGGACCCTGCTGACATCCTCAACAGCCTTCTTCACCTGCTCTTTGCACCCCTTGGGGTACTTGCCGCCCGATTCGAAATAGTGGCTGCATATTTCGGTCGTGAGAGTGAACCCGGGGGGAACGGGAATGCCCAGGCGCGCCATCTCGGCAAGGTTGGCTCCCTTGCCTCCAAGGAGGATTTTCATCTTGGCGCTCCCGGTCACCCTGCCCGGCATGAAGTAGTACACGTAGCGCTTTTCCCGCGGCTTGCGGGTTGCCTTCCTCGCCGGCTTCTTCCCGCCGCGCGGCGGCGCCATTTTCTTCGCGACCTTCTTTTTCAGGGCCTTACCGGCGGCCTTTTTCCGGACGACCTTTTTGCTCTGCTGCGGTTTTTTCCCTGCGACTTTCTTCTTGACGACCTTCTTCAGGGCTTTCTTTTTTGCGGGCTTCTTTTTCATGGCGACTCCTTGTGGAAATTCCTTCGGTTAAACAAGGTTTATAGAGAATTTATTCCAATTTCGTCCTCTCGAACTGGACGAGGTCGAGACGGGCGGAGCCGACCACCAGGTCGGCGATCATTTTCATCATGCGCAGGCGGTTCACCTTAATGTCCTCTTCCTCGACATTGACGAATACTTTCTCGAAATAGCCGTCAATCTGCTTCCTCAGGCTCCGGAAAGCGGAATAGACCTTTTTGAAATCATCGTTCCGATACGCTATGTCAATATCAAATGTGACTTTCTGCACGGCCTCATGCAGCTCTTTTTCCTCGGCCTGCTGAAAAAGGCCGGTGTCGACCGCAGCGCCGTCATCGTCGAGCTCCCTGCTGATGCGGTAGGCCCGCTTGAACGCCACGCTGAGGTCCTCGAACTCATCGCTGCGCTGGAACTCGATAAGGGCCTCGAGCCGCATGCGCGTTTTTCGCAGGTCCTCGATGCCGCAGGCGATCACCGCGTCCAGGATGTCGGCCCTGGCCCTGTCTTTCCAGTAGACCTTGAGCCTGTCCTCCAGAAACTCCATGAAGAAACCGACTGGATCGTCGATTTTTTTCTTCTTTTTTGTCTTTTCAATCTCAGACTCGACCTGTTCGAGGGCGAACTCGGCCAGATGCCTCAGGTTGAACGTCAGCTTCCTGCCGCCGAACTCTCCCTCGACGGCAATCCGGATGATGCCGAGGCACAGCCTGCGCATGCCCAGCGGGTCCGAAGTTGCCGAGGGCTTGTAGCCAAGCGCCAGGAACGCCATGAGCGAATCGATCTTGTCGGCCACCGAGACCACGGCGCCCGTGATGGAGGAGGGCAGGGGGTCGGAAGCCGACGAGGGTAGATAATGCTGCGCTATGCCGTCGGCAACTTCGTCGGCACCTTCTTTGCCGGGCTTTTCGCCGCGCGCGTAGATGCCGCCGATGACGCCCTGGAGCTCGGGAAACTCGAACACCATGCTGGAGGCCAGGTCGGCCTTTGACAACCGCGCTGCCTCTGCAACAAATGAATAATTTATGTTTGGATCTTTCGAGGCTTCGATTTTGTCGACAATCCATTCCGAGATGTTCTTCAGCCTCCCGGACTTCATGAAGAAATCACCGGCGCCCTTCTGGAACGCCATGCCCTGGAGCGCGTCCAGCCGCTGCTCGAGCGATTTCTTCCCGTCCTCGGCAAAGAAGAATCTTCCATCCTCGAGCCTGGCCGTGAGGACCCTCTCGTAGCCCGCCGTCATGGCCGCGCGGGCCCCGGCCGCGTCATCGCGGCCGAGCGCGGGGTCCACGTTCGCCACGGCCAGGAACAGCGGCATGAGGCCGCCGCCCGCGTCGTTCACGGCAAAGTAGCGCTG
>JBDRLK010000203.1:0-16438 GCA_043813155.1 Pseudomonadota bacterium
TGGGTTTACGAACAGTCCGATTTTCCCATCCCCCGTCCCAACAGCCTTCCCCGGTACTATGCCGGCAGCCTGCCGGACGGGTGGCGCCCCGAGCCGGGGGACTTGATCAAGTTTACCATCCAGCACTACGGCATGGTTGCCGAACTGTCGGCCGACGGCGTGAGGGTCACGACCATCGAAGGCAACTACTCGAGCTGCGTGCGGTCCCGGACAATAACGGATTCGGATGTCGAGTACTATGGTACTCTCGACGACCTGTTTTAACCGCAGGCTGCCGGGATGACGCCTGTCCATTGTCATTAACGAAAGGACATTGACATCCTTTCTTTAAAAAAGCTTTTACGGTAAGAACAAGGTTTTTAATAAGATCACCAGCGATGTTGATCCTGTCATCTTATACCTCCTTTCCAGCATCACATGCTGATTGAGCAAGCATCGTGCCACCGCGATGCTCGCGGTGAGAAATGACGGTGCGGCCCCGTTGCCTTTTTCAGCTTTCTCGTCGGGGAAAAAGAGAAATGAAGAGCATTGAAGAATGCAGGCATGACGCGGCGGGCAGGCATGGGACAGCGCCGGCAGGCACGCCATTTTTTCATTTTATTTTTTCATGTGCGACAATTTGGCAACGCATCGGCGGCGGGAAAGACGGGAGTCGTTCGCCGCCATGGTCAGGGCACGCGGAAGATTCAGCGGCATGATGCGGCGATGGATCGTGACTTTCAGCGTGATGCCGGCCGGATGCAGGGCGTCCGGATGAGCCGGACCGTTCGAAGGGCGCGACTGTTTTGTCGGACCGGGGCGTGCGCCGCGCTACGCCCTGCCGTATTTCTTGTGAACCCTTACCGTGGCGTTGTTGTAATTGAGCTCAACCGTCTCCTCTTCATCATAGAGCTGCTTGCATATAAAGCAGCGAACCTTCCCATGAGGTATTGAGCTTGCGGAGTCTCTTTTCGCGTCCCGGCCGGGTTCCTTTTTTTCGGGTTCCTGTGACATCATCGTGCTCTAAAAAAAAGTGAATTGACCTGCACTTATTGACTGCAAAGCAAGTGCCATTATTTAATGATAAATAAGCTTTCGGCCGGCCGATGAGATAAGGTTGTCTTCAAGGGAGGTTATGGCGCGGAAAAAAATCGGCCCTGGCCATGTAAGAAAGTCAGATATGACATTTTGGTCATAGTATCGCGGAATATATGGTAAATTGTTCACACCGGCGCTGTTTTCGCTTTGTTCACAGCGCGGCCTTCGGCCGCAGCCAAAAAGCGGTCAGCGATCAGCTTTCAGCTTTTGGAGGAACGATTCCTCGAAGCTGAGTGCTGATTGCTGAAAGCTGAAGGCTGGTAGCCGAGCGATCAGGGCTGTTCCATAATCCTTCTATTAAAAACCAAAAGCTACGCCTTTGTAGACCATGGTGTTCACGTTTGCTTCGGACCGGGCTTCGGGTCTTTTGATTCCCGGGGATTGATTTTTAAGCGGTAAAGGAATATCCAATAAGGAGCCGCAAAAAAAAATCCACATTTTCAGGCGGCGGCGACAAAGTACAGCGCCCCGCAAGTTAGGGACCACCGCTCTACTGCGGTCGCGCCTGTGGGCCAATGAGGCGGGGTCCCTGCGGAAGCAAGAAATCGTTTCAGACGAAATGGCTTCCATGGGGTGCAGTTTGCGGCTTACGTCCTCGCGCCCTCGTCGGTGTAGCCCTGCTACGCCTGCCTCGGGCGCTGCGGGCGCGCTCGCGATCCGGCTCCACATACGCGACCTCGCTACAAGGCTGGTCCCGAACTTGCGGGGCGCTGTACTAAGAGGTGTCATGATAACTTCCAGCGGCAGGGACGGAGCGGACCTCGAGGCAAGGATAGGTCCAATCACGCTGAAGAATCCAGTGATGACAGCCTCGGGAACGTACGGGTATGGAAATGATATTCAGCCCGCCGCGACCATGGCGAGGCTGGGTGCGGTCTGCACCAAGGGCCTGAGCCTGAAGCCCAGGGACGGCAACCCTCCGCCAAGGATCTGGGAGACGGCCAGCGGCATGCTCAATGCCATCGGGCTTGCCAACATGGGCATGAAAAGATTCCTTGAGGATGTCCTGCCGGATCTGAAAGCGCAGGGCGTGACGGTCGTGGCCAACATCTTCGGGGAATGCGACGACGACTTCAAGGCGCTCGCCGCCATGGTCTGTGGAGAAGAGGGGATCAGCGCGCTGGAGCTGAACATCTCGTGCCCTAACGTAAAGAAGGGCGGCGTGCTGTTCGGCAGGGACCCGGCCCTGGCCGCCGGAATAACGAGAAACGTTATCAAGGCCAGCGGGCTTCCCGTCATAGTCAAGCTCACGCCGGCGGCCGAAAACCTCCTGGACGTGGCCAGGGCCGTCGAGGAAGCGGGCGCATGCGCAGTGACGGCGGTCAATACCTTCAGGGGCATGGCCATCGATCCTGAAACGGGAATGCCGAGGCTCTCCACCGTAATCGGCGGGCTTTCGGGGCCCGCCATCAAGCCCATCGCCCTGAGGATGGTCTACGAGCTGTACGCCGGCATCTCGATTCCCATCATCGCCTCGGGCGGCATCTTCAGCGCAGCCGATGCCCTGGAGTACATCATGGCCGGCGCAGTGGCCGTTCAGACGGGGACGGGCAATCTCATCGACCCTGCCACTCCATTCAGGGTTCTCGACGGCATTGCGGATTACTGCGGGAAAAAACAGACATCCCCCGCCGGGCTCACCGGCCTCACCCACCGCCTTGTCGGCAGCCGCAGGCTTTAGCCTGCGTCGAGCATAACGCAAGCTGAAGCTTGCGCCTACCTCAGCCTGCCGCTGAGCATGATGTCATCCCCCAGCCTCCCGTGTTTCACGTCCCGTATCCTGAGCGCCTTGTTGATTTTATCGATGTCCCTTCCGGAGGCCAGGCAGGTGGAACGCGTGCCCCCGACGATGATGGGGGCGATGAACAGCGTGATCGCGTCGGCAAGCTTCCGGTCGAGAAAAGAGGTGATCAGCCCGCCGCCCCCCTCGACGAGCACGGACGTGATGGAAAGGCGGCCGAGCTTTTTCAGCAGATCGTCGAGGCTGACCCTGCCGTCCCTGCTCCTGCACTTGATGGTCCTCACGCCGAGGCGTTCCAGCCGCCTCCCGTCGCCCTCGACGAAGGCGACGATCGTCGGGACCTCCCCGGCGCCCTGGACCGCGTTGCAGTGCGTCGGCGTGCGAAGGTGCGAATCCACGATGACGCGGACCGGGTTTTCTCCCTTGAAGGGCACATCACGCACGGTGAGCCGCGGGTCGTCCTTGAGCAGGGTCCGGACGCCGACCATGACCGCGTCGTGCTGCGACCTGAGCCTGTGCGTTTCTTTCCTCGAGGCCTTTCCCGATATCCATTTCGCGTCCCCGCCGGCAGCCGCTATCTTGCCGTCAACGCTGACAGCCGCCTTGAGCCGCACAAAGGGCAGGTGCGTTGTGATGAAGGCCCTCCACGGCTCGATGAGCTCGCGGCACAGAGCCTGCTCCCTCCCTTCTTCGACGGAGACCTTGAGGCCTGCACGCTCAAGGAGGGCTGCGCTTTTCCCGTTCTCCGCGGGGCTCGGGTCGAGGGTTCCTACATGAACCTTTCTGATCTTCGCTTTTATTATGGCGTCCGTGCATGGGGGCGTCCTGCCGTGAAGGTGGCACGGTTCCAGGGTGACGATCAGCTCGGCGCCCGCCGCCTTCGGCCCGGCGGCCTTCAACGCGGCGATCTCGGCATGGTCCTCTCCAGCCCTGGCGTGAAAGCCGGCGGCGATTACCTTTCCTCGTTTTACAATGAGGGCTCCGACAGGGGGATTGGGACTGGGCCTGGCGCGGCGCGCCAGGGCCACGGCGCGTCGCATAAGCTTTTTTTCCTGATTGCGGTCCAACTCAAGTCAATCTCATGTCAGGTTTTTCTTTACGGTCCGCCTGGACGCGATGATATGGGAAAGCTCCTGCATGAACTCGTCCACGTCCTTGAATGACCGGTAGACGCTGGCGAAGCGCACGAAAGCAACGTCATCGAGCTGCTTCAGGTAATTCATCACCCATTCGCCGACCACGGACGAGGTCACTTCCTTTTCGCCGCGGGACATGATTTCCCCCTCGAACTGTTCCATCGCCTTGTCGAGCTCCTCCATGGCGATCGGCCGCTTCTGGCAGGCCTTCTTCATGCCTTTCAGGACCTTGGTCTTGTCGAACGCCTCCCTCCTGCCGTCCTTTTTCACGATCATGGGAAGCGTTCGCTCGATCCTTTCATAGGTGGTGAACCTGAAATTGCACTTGGGACACACCCGCCGTCTCCTGACGGACCATCCGTCGGCCACGGTTCTCGAATCTGTAACCTTGCTGTCCGGATTCTTGCAGTTGGGGCAGTGCACTAGTCAGACGATCCCTTTGCTATCCTGTCCCGAACGGCCTCGTATTTCTCGTCAAGTTTGATGTAATTGTCGATGGCGTCGATGCGCTTGTCGGCGGTGGCCGCGTGCGTGGCAAGCTCGCTCTTTCCGGAAGCAAACTTCTTGAAATCCTGCCAGGCCTTCTTTGCTTCCGTCAGCTTGCCCGCGGCTTCGTGGGTCATGGCAATATTGAACGACGCCATGCCCTTCCACCAATCGTCCCCCGCGGACAGCAGGTAGGCCGTCTCGAACGACCCCACGGCCTCGTCGTAATTTTTTAAAGCCCGGTGCGCGCAGCCGATGAAATAGAGAGGCTTGGCGTTCTTCGGGGCCAGCTCGGCCGCCTCCCTGTAGAGCTCGAGCGCTTTTTCGTAATCCCTCAGCCTGAAAGCATCGTGCCCCTTGACGAGAATGACCAGGTACTTCGGTGCTTCCGGCTTCTTCCCCTGGGTTTTTTTATCATCCGCATGCGCCGCGGTGGACAGGAGAAAAAGGCATGCGGCGGCTGATAGCATGATCAAGAATTTTTTCATAGCGTCTCCTTCGGCAGGTGGCCGCCTTCGACTAAGCCTTCGACCATTCGAGGCTTTTGGCTCAGGCCGCTCCCCCGCCCGTGAGTTCGAGGTCTAATCCCATTTGATCTTGAGTATCTCGAACGTGCGCATGCCGCCCGGTGTTTTGACCTCCACCATGTCCCCGACCTTTTTTCCGACAAATGCCCTGCCTATGGGCGACAGGATGGATATTTTTCCGCTTGTCACGTCCGCTTCATCGGGACCAACAAGAATATATGTCACTTCCTTTTCCGCTTCAAGGTTTTTTGCAACGGCCGTTGCCCCGAACAATACCTGATCGCCCGACATTTTCGATGGATCGATGACATCAGCGCGCGAGAGCCTGTCCTTGAGCTGCCTGATCTTTGCGTCGAGCCGGCCCTGCTTTTCCTTTGCGTACTGGTATTCCGCGTTTTCCGATAGATCCCCATGGGCCCTGGCCTCTTCGATATCCTTCAGGATGTCGGGCCACTCCACCTGTTCGAGCTGTCTCAATTGCTCCTTGAGCTTCCTGAAGCCCACCTGCGTTATGGGAACGGTTTCAATTTGCTTTTCACCTGCCATGATGTCCGTTTTTCCTGTTTCCGGATTATTCGGCGTATGTCGAGTAGGTACCTGATAATCGTCAACAATTATAATTGATTTTCATGCGGAATGTCTATATATAATCTCTGAATTTTGATGAAATAGCCGTTTTGAATTGAAGAAAAGGAAGAAATACCTGATCAACGTCAGCAAGATGCCCCAGAGCGGATCTGACTTCGAGTTCTTCCTGGAACCGGAGTGGCTCGAAAAGCAGCTCGAGGACTGCCATGATGTCACGCCGCCGGAAGGCGGGCATGTCAAGGTCAACGTGTCTCCCGTGGGCGGCAATTATTACGTCAAGGGGAAAGTGGAACTCAAGCTGAAGATGACTTGTGTGCGGTGCCTGAGAGAGGCCGAGATACCCGTGCAGGCCAGCCTGTCCGTCGTCATGGTGAAGGAAGGATCCAATCAGATTCTGGCGAAGAGCAGGAAAATGGATTTAGGGGTAGCCAGGTATTCCGGCGATGAGATTATGCTCGATGACGAGATCAGGGAGGCGATCCTGGTCGAGCTTCCCATGAACCCCAGGTGCCCGGAGGAATGCTCGGTAGAGGATTTGTACAAATAGCAAAAGGAGTTCCGGGAAATCGAAGGGGTCAGACCGTGAACCGTGCATTTTTCGGGGTTTTCCTTTGAAATTCACGATTCACGATCTGACCCGGGAACTCCCCCGGAACCCCTTTTGCTATGTGGTTGACAAAGCCGGGAAAAATTAATATAAGGTTGGGCTCCAAGCAAGAGGAACAGCAAAGTGGCAGTACCCAAGCAAAGACATTCGAAGAGCCGCAAGCGAAAAAGGCGCGCCCAGAAGGACAAGATGGATGCGCCGGACGTCGCTTTTTGCCCGAACCCGCAGTGCGGCGCTCCCATGGAGCCGCACAAGGTGTGCCCGGAATGCGGTACGATCCGCAGGAAGGATGGAACCTTCCTCACCGTTTTCAAGTCAAAGGAAGAAAAGGACAAGGAACGGGAAGAGAAGCCGAAGGCGAAATAAGGGCTCGCTCCCGGGCAAGCCCCGGTTCGCTCCGCGCACGCTGTCTACTGAATTTCCGGCTCACCTGACTCGGCCAGCGTGTGAAGAAACCACGTCCACGTCGCTATGGCATCTTCATTGTAGGTGCTGACAAAATGTCCGTCATAGTCCGGGTTGACGGGATACTGCAGCAGGCCCGCCGTGATCCTGCCCTCTGACGTGCTGATATTATTGCGCACGGGCGGATCGATAGGGGCTGTGCCCTGCAGTTCGTAGCCTTGAATATCGGCCACAAGGGGGTTAATGGGGTCGAGCGCGCCGGCGATGGCCAGGGCTTCGATGCCAAGGGGCGGGGAGTATGAATCATCCATACCCTCTGTCATGAGAATGTGCTTGACCGGGATGCCTTCCACAACCCGGTCGAACCAGAAGGGCGAGTAGTTGATGGGGTCAGCGGTCTCAATGAAGACCTGGACCAGGGTCAGCAGGGGATGGTAAATACCGAAATCGAAGCTGTCTATCTCGCCCATGGAAAGGCCGTTGATGAGCCCGATGCCGACAAGGATGTTGAACGGCTCTGTTTTGTAGACGAACGTGTACAGGAGGTTTCCCGCCGAGCCGCTGAGGTACGCACCCCTGCAGTGCCGGCTCAGGGCCAGGTACAGTGATCCGTTCAGGCCGCCCTGGCTGTGCCCCATGAACAGCGGCTCGGATGCATTGAAAAGGATTTCTTCCCCTGTAGGCGAATCATCCGGCGAGATGCTCAGCGACGCGGCCAGCTTTTCCAGCTGCAGCACATCGGCCGCCCCCTGCCTGTTGTTGTCCCTTCCCGCGCGAATGTTGTCGATATTGAAAAAGAGCGTTTCCGGGCTCGCGTCTTCGGGTATTCTCGTCCCGTTCATGGAGTTGTCGATTCCGAGCACGGCTATTCCGAACCGGGCCATGCGCTCGGCCGTGTCGTTGCGCACGAAGGATTTGTAGTCTCCGCCCGTGCCGTGCGCGTACAGGAGAAGGGGATATCCGTCGGGCTCGGGCATGGGTGTCCTGGGAACGGAAAGCGCGAACATCATGGTTTCTTCGCCGTTGACGGCGGGCTCGCCATCGTCGTCGAACACGAAATGCCCGCCCTCCGTTTCATAGGGGAAGAGCCCCTCGCTCCATCCGTACTGGAAAACGGGATTCGGCCCGTATTGGCCCTCGAACACGCGGTAGTCCTCGGTTTCCTCTTCCAGGGCGATGCTGAGCACCTCGGGCTCTGTGTACTCGTCGTAGATCTTGTCCGCAACGCGGCGCATCTGGCTCGTCGGGTCCATGGTCCTGAAAAGCGCCATGTTGATGATCCTGTCCCTCCGGATGCCGAGGTCGGCCAGCGTGTCCATGGCGGTCCTGTGGAGCTCTTCGAGGTCCGAATAACCGCCTCCGTCTTCAGGCTCGTCGTCGATGAGCGCTTTAAAACCGTCGTCCCGCCCGAATGCTCTGCCGGAACTGTCCTTCATGTCCGATGTCAGGACCGCGCAGTAAAGCGTTTCCGGCCGCAGCGCGAACCCCTGCGCCGGAAGGATGACGAGAGTGTCGGGCAGCCACATGAAACCCTCGCTCTTCCTGTAGAAGGTGTAGAAAGGAATGGTTTCCCCTATTTCATCGCTGTTGTCGTCCACGTTGACCAGGACGACGCTGGATTGGAGATCGGCGCTCATCTCGGGATTGTCGGGCAGCGCCGCCGTGTCCAGGGTCGAGCTGAACCTGAAATATATGGCGCTGTTGTTTCCGAAGCCGCCGGCGTCCTGCTCAACGGCATCGATGAGATTTTTCACCCAGGTCGACCGTTTAGGGTTCGGGAATTTTGTGAGGTCAAGGAGGCCGTCGGCATTTCTGCGGGCTTCGCTCGGGAATGGGACATCGAAAAAATTCTCGCTTTCCAGGTCGAAAAAGCTGACGGCCGGATCGTCCGCGTCATCGCCGTTTCCGCCGCCGCAAAAGGCGACGAGCGGGACAAGAAGGATCATGGGTATGTTGTTTATGCCGCGCATGGTTAAAAAGGTAATACGTAATTGCGTCAAAATCAATTGGATAGATAAAAAGGGGACGCGTGGTTTTTGCCGCAGCCTTTTGAGTTTACTGTTGATAAAACGGGAAAAGCTGGTAAAACCGGTATAAAAGGGTTTGAGAGATGCCGGGTCCCGCAAGCAATTCAAAAGGCGCTGATATCAGGCCGTTTCCTCTTGATTCGCTCAGAACGTTGAGCGCGGACGAGGTTCGGCTCATGAACGACATGGCGAGGCTCTCGGTTTTCATCAATTATGCCGCCGGTGAAATCCGGCCGGCCATGGAGCGCCTCCTCGGGTCGGTGGTGAAAATGTCGGTATTGAAGCCGGCCGGTTCCTTCCGGCTCGAGCTGCCGGGCGGGGGAGGGGGGCAGCCCTGTGTAGTCGCAAGGATCGATCTCGTGGAAAAGGAGGGGCGGGTGCTGCTCCTTTTCCCCGTGCGCTTTCTTTCGAAAATTCTGGCCCCCATGTTTTCACTCGACAGCGGGAGTGCTTTTCCCGAGCACGGCGCGCTCGAAGCGGCCGCTTCGCTGATCGTTCTCGAAGCACTGGACTGTCTTCCGGGCGCGGCGGGGAGGCCGAAGCTCACGGCCATTGCGACCGTGGAGGATTTCTCGCGATTTCCGGAAAAGAGGAAATTCTGCTTCGTCCATATCAAGGTGTCCGCGGCCGGTTGCAGCGACATCCTCACCCTGCTCGCGGCGGACGAGGACCTGGCCGCTTCCGCGGAGGGCCTGGATGTTCCGCCGTCATGGCTGCGGCGGGCCGGGCTGCAAGACGCGCTCGAAGCCGACCTCCGCATGGTATGCGCATGCGTTCGGCTCCCGGCATCGGACGCGCGCGACCTCAGCGCGGGCGATGTCCTTGTCCCCGGGTTTCGCGCGGGGGACGTCTCGGAGAAGGGGCCGCTCGGCGTTCGGCTTGCAATCGTTCAGGACGGGGGTTATTATGACGTTGGTTCGGGTCGTGTTGAGGGCGACCGGCTGAAGCTGGAACAGGCGACCCCGGACAGGATGGAGAGGATCATGCCAGACAATGACGATCTGACCGAAGTCGACCGGGAGCAGCCGGGCGCCGGCGGCGGCGGGGCGGGGAGAGCCGTGGAGAATATTCCTGTCGAGATCACGGTTGAAGCGGGGAGGATTCGCATGCCCGTTGCGAAGATCGCCGGGCTTGTGCCCGGAAGCGTGGTGAAGATCGACAAGCCGCTCAGCGCGGAGGTGACGCTGACGAGCTCCGGCCGCGTCCTGGCTTACGGCGTGCTCGTTTCCGTGGACGGGGAGATGGGCGTCCAGATCATGAAGGTGGTTGCATGAGCATTCGAACGGGGAACCTGCTCCTGCTCGCTGTTTTCCTTGCCGTGTTTTCAGGCTGTGCGGATGAGAAATGCACCAGGGACACGGACTGCGTGCTTCCCGAGATATGCGTGAACGGGGCCTGTGTGCTCAAGGATCGGCCCGACGTCATCATGGACGCGCCCTTTGACCTGGACATGGCCGGGGAGGATTTCATCACCGAGACGTTCGATCCCTCGATCGACGTTATTGCTGAATTCGAGCTCGATGCGGCGGATCCGGACATCGCGGATGTGTCGGAAGAGGAGCCGGAGGAGGAGCTGCCGCCGGCCACGGTCCTGTGGGAGGATCATTTTACCGAAGGCGAGGTCCTCAGGTGGGAGAGCCAGCAGGGCGATTGGGAGGCGGCGGGCGGCGAGTACGCACAGACCGCCCTCATGTTCGCGGAATCGTGGGTCCCGGCGGAAAGCTGGGAGGCTGTGGCCGTCGAAGTTTCGATCGTCGTCGATGAGCGCGACCCGCCCAATCCCAGGTCGCTGATGGGCGTGCTGCTGCGCGTCCAGGGAATCAACCCTGAAAACAAGTACTACCTCTGCGGGCTCGACTATAACAAGAGCGAGCTCGTTCTCATCAAGTATAACTCTGAGGAGCCGCCGGGCTATTTCAACCTCTGCGCGGCCGAGGAGCTGAGCCCCGCTCCCGCCGTCGGCGCGTCTTACAGTCTCCAGGCCGAAGCCCGGGGCGCGCGCCTCACCTGCCGCTGGGTCGACGCAGAGGGCGTGGCCCAGGCCCAGATAAGAGTCCATGACGAGACCTATACGGCCGGCAGCGTCGGATTGCTGGCGCACAATGCCGCCGGCCGCTTCGACGATGTTATCGTCTACGATCACAGCCCGGCGCAGTGGGGTCCGGCCATTCGCAGCGAGAGCTGCGAATAGCCGCCCGCATCCGCAACCTCCGCATCCTGCTGGCCCCGCGGCATCCGCCACAACCACCGGTTGGCTTTTGGCCCCGCCGCCACATCCATACACCGCCGGTTGGCCTTCCGCCTCCACCTGCCCTGTAAAATTCGAGGGGGTCGTGGTGGAAGCCGATGGCCAAGGGTGGCTGAGGCCGAGGTGGAGGAACCAGCAGGCGGTGGAGGCTTCGGCCGTGGGGCCAAAAGCGCAATGTGCGCGTCTACGCGCGCACGTTGCTTATGAGTGACAAATCCCCCTTCCCTTGAGCTAGCAGGGATTTACGGAATACCGGATTGAAACGGTCGGATAGAAGTAAAAATAATTACTTCTTCTTTTTGGCCTTGGCCTTGGCTTTGGCCTTCTTGGCCTTGGGGGCGGCCTTTACTTTCTTGACCTTCTTCTTGGCTTTCTTTCCGCGCGCCATCTTGGCCCTGGAAACATCGCCGTTCTTGTCGAGGAAGTAGAGGTAGCCGGACTCTTTCTTGACTTCAGCCTTGGCTACGACTTCCCTTTTGCCCTTGGCTTTCTTTCCCGCGCGCGCCATCGGCGCCCTGGCTACGTTTCCTTTGCCGTCGATGAAGTAAAGATAGCCCTTTTCCTTCTTCACGTTAACCTTTGCTACTTTTTCTGCCATCTTTCCTCTCCTATTCTGAGTTAAGGTTTGTTAAAGTCGCTGCTCCAGTATAACTTATACATTTGGAACTCGATCCATCCCTGTTTGCATAATTTATTCTGCCGCAACTTCTATCGGCGCTCCACTATTGGAGCCGCCTGGTTCACCGCGTTTAAAATTAAACATACTTATAACACCATAGAAATCATTTTGTCCATACCAAAATGAATATTTTTAGACGGGAGGAGGCATTATTCCCCTACGGACCCTACGTACGGGCGGCGGCTTCCAGGCGCCGCGTCACCCTGTCCCTCCCCAGAATCTCCATCATCTCGAAGAGCCCGGGACCGTCCTTACTGCCGGAAAGCGCGACCCTGGCGGGTTGGGCGATCGCCTTGAGCTTGATGCTTTCCTCGTCGAGAAACTTCCTGACGGCTTCCTCCAGCTTCTCCTTCTCGAAGCCGGTGTTTTGCAGGAAGGAGGAGAGCTTCAGCAGGAGCCGCTTGCTGTCTCCGCCGAGAAACTTCTCCTGCAGCTTCTCATCTATCTCGATTATGTCCACGAAATAGAATTCCAGCTTCCCGGCGGCCTCCTCCATGGTCGTGCACCTGACCTGGATGGACTCCACGGCCTTTGCAAACCATTCGGCCGACGGGATGGACCACCCCCTGGAAAGGACCTGGGGCTCGACCATGCGCACGAATTCGGCGAGAGGGATCAGGCGGATGTGCTGGCCGTTGAGCCACAGCAGCTTTTCATCGTTGAGCCGGCCCTGGGATTTGCCCACGTCCTCGATCCTGAATTTTTCCACGAGCTCGCCGAGCGTGAACACTTCCTGGTCCTTCCATCCCCATCCCATCTTCACGATGTAATTCGTGACCGCGGACGAGAGAAAACCCTTTTCGCGGTAGTCCTGCACCGAGTTCGACCCCTTCCTCTTCGAGAGGCCCGCAATGAGCGGCAGGTGCGCGAACACAGGCGGCGTCCACCCGAGCGCCTCGTAGATTTTTATCTGCCTGGGCGTGTTGGTCAGGTGATCGTCGCCCCTGACGACATGGGTTATTTCCATGTCATGATCGTCGACAACCACGGAAAAATTGTACGTGGGCATGCCGTTGGAGCGCAGGATGATGACATCGTCGAGCTCGCTGTTGGGGACCGTGATGGCGCCGCGCAGCGTGTCCTTGAATGACGTTTCTGCCTCGAGCGGCACCTTGAAGCGGATCGCGTGGGGCACGCTGTCGGGGACTTCCCTGTCCCTGCATGTCCTGTCGTACTTCGGCTCGAGCCCCGCCTTTTCCGCTTTGGCGCGTTTTTCCTGGAGCTCCTCCGGCGTGCAGGCGCACCTGTAGGCTTTCCCTTCATCGAGCAGCCCGCGGATGAGCTCGCGGTGCCTGTCCAGCCCCTTGGACTGGTAGACAATGTCGCCATCCCAGTCCATGCCGAGCCATGTCAGGCCGTCGAGGATCGCTTCGGCGGAAGCCTGCGTGGAGCGTTTCACGTCCGTGTCCTCCATCCTGAGCAGGAACCTGCCGCCGTTGTGGCGCGCGAAGAGCCAGTTGTACAGCGCGGTCCTTGCGCCGCCGAGATGAAGGGTGCCGGTCGGGGACGGCGCGAAGCGTACGATGACATCACTCATGAAGCTCTCCTTATGAGGAAGGCGTCGGACCGTGCATCATGCATTCGGAAACGCACGATGCACGGTCTGACGCCCGTATTAACGAAAAGAACTTGACTTAATAACGAATTTATTGCGATATAGTATTAAAAATCCACCTAAATTAATATCAAAGCGAATTAAAAGTTGGACTTTTAACCTAAGCCCTAATGGAGGGAAACATGCAGGACGAGAAAAAGGAAAAGAAAATGGAAGAACAAAAACAGGTCAAGGCCCCGCCGCCGTCCGACGACCTTGACGTCAAGTCGCCGAAGGGCATGGGCATGAAAATCGTCGTGACCCTGATCATCCTCGCCGTCATCGGCGGCATTGGCTATGCCGCCTACTATTACATTCTCCTGCCGGAGCAGCAGCGCCAGCAGAAGCTTCAGATGCACGAAGATTTTCTGGCAGCGTACACCACGGTCAAGAACACGGGGTACAACGATTTCTGGAAATGCGTTTTTCCGCTGGCCACGGAAGAGCAGGCCAATACGAACCTCAAGCTCGAGAGCATCATCAACAATGCCATCTCCCAGCAGGAGGAAAAGTTCGGCAAGCACATCGGCGGGTGCCTCGAAACCCTGAAGAAGCACGTCGAGGTGGCCAAGACCATGGAGTCGCCGGCCGAATACGAGGAACAAGTCAAGCAGCTGCCGGGAGTGCTCGAGGCCGTGTACGACGCCTGGAAAGCATTGTCGGATGAATTTTCCCAGGCAGGCCAGAGGGGCACTTGGGACAAGCGGCTGGATGACGCCGCGACCAAGGGCTGGGGCCAGCTGTACGTGGATTACGAGAACCGCAAGAAACCGACCGACGAGACGCTGCGCTTCGGCCGCCGGTACATGAAGTTCGTGACCTGCGCCGTTGGAAAGACCTACCAGGAAATGGGAAACAAGGTGGAGGAAGTCGGCGATGCCATCGTCAAGGAAGTTATGCAGGGTGTCTGCTCCACGCCTGAAAAGGCCATGGAGCGGTTCGCCTACATCGAGGATAATTGCGTGACCTTCCTCACGGCGCCCAATCCCCCGGCCCCGGACGAGGATTTCGATCACGTCATGAAAAAGGGACTGTATTACGAGACAAAGTCCCTGGCCGTTATCGCGGGCAGCTGGGAGGGCGAGGACGGCTGCGTGAGAGCGGCGCGCAAGGAAAAGCAGAAGCTCATGATCCAGAATCTCTTCAATTCATGGGTTGCTTACAAGACGGTAGCCAAGTCCGTCGAGGACGTCTACATCAAGATCACAAGGGAACTGAAGAAGAAATAGACAGGGTCATCGTTTTTCCAGGTATCCCCTGATTTTTCCGCCGATAACCTCTCCGAAATTTTCAATGATGAGCTTTTCGATTTTCGCGAACAGCCTTGCCCTTTCGGCTTCCGAGTCGTACTGGAAAAAAATTTCCATTCCGCCGCCGCCCCTCTTTGCCTCGGATTCCTTTACAAGCTTTTTCACGTATCCCTTGAGCGTCAGGATTTCCGGCAGGCCGGGCACGGCAATCTTGAAGAGGAAATTTGTTCCTTCGGGAAGAGGATTGCGCGTCTTGATAAACGTGTAATTGCGGCTTATGTTTTTACAATAATCGGAAATGAACGTGTTGACTCTCTTGTAGTCAACTTTCAGCTCGATGGGCTTTTGAGGGTTATATTCCTTGTCGTCGGCCATGATGTATTCGATAATATTCTTTTATTACTGAATTGGCAATAAATCGCAAGAATGGCTTGCGTGCTTACGGTAATAAGTTATTAATTCTATTATCCTAAATGATATCTATTGTAAAGCAGTTAGGGGTAAAAAGGGTGCGAATGGAAATAATCCGGATTATCGAAAAAACAACTTCATTCGCACACGTCAAAGCGAGGAGAGCGGATGTTTGATTTCGACATGGACAGGCTGACCGCCTTCGGGGCGGTCGTGAGCGCCGGGTTGTCCAGGTTCATGCCGGCGATGTCACGTTTGGGAGGGGCAAAATTCGAAAGGTGGCGGAGGGGAAGGAAGCTCAAGGTCCTGCTCGTCGGTTATAACGGCGCCGGGAACACGGGGGCCGACGCGAGGGTCGAGGCCATGGCGCGGCAGCTCGCATGCGTCCTGGGAACCGAGCGCGTGGAGATTTCCGTGCTGACCCAGGCTGTTGACGGTTTTTCCCTGTATTTCGACCCGTCCGTCGAGCTGATTAAAATCGACCCTATATTTTTCAGGAGCGTTTTCGATGCCTGCGGCGCGCACCACATGGCTGTCCTGAGCGAAGGCGCGGCATTGAAGAGCACCTTTGCCAACGCCCTGACGCTGCTTTTCTGCGAAGCGGCGGGCATCATGAAAAACCAGGGCAAGCCCTGCGTTGCCTATGGCTGCGAGGCCGGTGCCATGGACCCTTATATCGAGCGGATTGCGGGGGACCTCTGCCGCGACACCTACTTTATCGCCAGGACGGCGCCGTCGCTGGGCATCGTGCGGGGGTTGGGCCTGGAAGGTCACCTTGGGACGGATACGGCGTGGACTTTTCCGGCGGGGCCGGAGGAGTGGGTCGCGGCCAGGCTCGAGGAGATCGGCCGGGCCGGAGGGCAGCCGATTATCGGCGCCTGCGTCACGAACCCTTTCTGGTGGCCCGTCAAGCCTTCGCTGACCAGGCTTGCCAGGGCCGCCGTGACACGGTCATGGGACGATCATTACCGCAAGTGGTATTTCTTCTCCTATTCGGAGGAAGGGCGAAGAAGGATGGCCGACTACACCAGGGCCGTTGCCGCTGCTCTCGATAATTTTGCCGACCGGCACAAGGGTCTTGTCGTCATTCTGGGCATGGACGCCAGGGACCTGGACGCGTGCAAGCAGCTTCAGCTCGAGCTGAAGCACCCGGCGGAGATCTTCTGTGCCCACCAGTACGACGGCTACCAGCTGTGCTCGATATTGCGAGCGCTGGACCTGGTCGTAACCTCGGATTATCACGGGAGCGTCCTGTCCATGACGGGCGGCGTGCCGTCCGTTGCCGTGTCGCTGGACGAGAGGCTCGCGAACCTTTTCGAGGAGACGGGGCACAAGCCGGACTACTTTTTCGAAGCGGCCGACCCGATCCTTGCGGACAGGCTCGATGACGCGGTCCGGAAGATGATGGAAAACCGGGCGAGCCTGTCAACGGAGCTTCTGGGAAGGACCCGCCAATACCTGGAGAAGCTCGGGAACATGGGCATGTTCCTTCGCGGTTACGTTGAGGAGCATTTCCCGGGCCTTCCCCTGCCGGACCCGCCGGAAACATGGCGCGACGCACTGGGCCCCCTGGACCCGGCCATTGCGAAGATCCTGGATGATTAGAAGGGGCCGGGCCTTGAATCTTGAATTTTTCGGGGTTTTTCTATGAAATTATTTCAT
>JBDRLK010000204.1:0-4919 GCA_043813155.1 Pseudomonadota bacterium
GACAGGGCCGCATTGACAAGGCTGCCGGATAACCGAGGTTTGAATGTTTTGATTATAACTTTACGCATACTTGAAAAAATACACGGTTTCTGACAGAAATCAAGTGTTAATTCAATTTTTTAAAATTTTCAGGCAACGGCAGAGGATAGATGAGCTTGATTTGCCGGCCTGGCCGGATTACTCGTCTTCAGGCTGCTCTTCAACGGTAAACGTGAATGTGTCCTGGATGGTCGGATCGGCTTCGAGCCTGGCCGTGACCGTGGCCGTGCCGACTGCCGGCAGTGAAAAGAGCGTCGCGTTTTTAACGTGCTCGATATCGCAGGGAAGGAGCTGAACAACCTCCTCGTTGTCCGTCTCGAAGAAGACGGGGAATCCGCCGCACACTTCTTTTCCGTCGACTTTCTGAACCGCCACGATGGCCCCGAATTCCGTGACATACCTGCCTTCCCCGACGCCCCAGAGCGACACGACGGCAATGTCCAGCTCGTCGATTTCATCGGCCTCCACGGTTCTGAATTCAGCGGCGGCTTCGAGGCCTTTCGGCCCCTCGAATACCACGCTTTCACCGGCGGCAGCGTCCGAGGTGACCTCGATTTCATAATAATTGTCCGGCATGATGGGCACATCGTCGTTTTCATAGTCAATAACGTGAATTGGCTTGTGATCGTAGCGTAGAGCCGGCCCGTCTCCGCGGACGTTCACGTCATACTCGCCGAAAAGGAACCTTTCCTCCCCCGCGTGCGTGTCAAAAGGATAGAAATAGAGGTTGCACTGCGATGTTCCCGCGGAAATGATGATCGTTTCCTCCGCAGGCTCGGCCATGAGGAAGGAAGAGGCGGCCAGCACGGCGAACCCTTCGGGCTCGGCCACGGCAAGCTCCACGTAATCGATGAGATCGCCGCCCTCCCTGTCGAGTATCCGCAGCTCCGCGATCCCGGGATTTCCCATCCCGAGGGCAGCGGGATACTGCCCTTCATCGAGAATCTCATCGACCGTAATGACGTTGTCATCGCCGCTTTCCATGTCCCAGGCCGGAAGCGGGCTTTCAGGGTCGGTCGCATGGACAACGAGGTGCGCCGTGGTGCCGGCGCAGAACGCGTTTTCGGTTGAGGCGGACAGGTTTTCGTCCGTCTGCATGAAATCAAAGGTGGCTTTTCCTTTCACACCCGGTGTCTCAGTTTCACACCCCCCTTCGTCTCCCCCGCTCACGCAAGCTGTGAAAAAGCCCGCAACGCCAATAAATAATACGGAAATTGTCGTTTTTTTCAGCATGGTTACCTCCCACGTTTCAGGTTTGCGACCACAGGAAACGCAAGAACAATGCCAATCATTATAGCCCAATTTAATACAGGGAACAATTGTCCAAATTATGTGTCTATACATATATGGACACGCAAGGGATAGGATAACATCATGACACAAGCCGGCATACCTTACAAAGCCGTCCTCGCGGCGGCGGCGGGCGTCAGTTTCTTTTCGATTGCCGCCGTAATCAAGACAGTGATCGCAAAGGACAGCGTGGATGTCCGGACCGCGGAGCCGCCGGACGATGAATTCTATGACGACGATCCGGGCGGGTACCGCTTCACCGGGCCCTTTGAGGCGAAAGCAGGCGCGGGCGATACGGAAGCAGCCGCGGCGGAGTGGTACAGGAGCAGCGCCACGGCCGTCGAGCTGCCGTCAGGCGGCCTGCCCATGGGCTTTTACTGGCCCGACGATGCCGCGGCATCATTGATGGGAGAGCCGATCGGCTCCCTGACCCTGTACGGATCCAGCGGCGGGAGTTATTACCATTACGGCTCTTCCTACAGCTACACCAACTATTACGCCTGGCTGAGAAAGTACATCAAGTGGCTGAGGAACAAGTACGCGTCGGAAGGGTGGAAAAACCGCAGGTGGCTCATGCCCGGCTCGCAGGACAGCTACTTTGTTCACATGCCGGGAGGCTTCGGCGTGTACAATGCCTCGAGCGGCGGCTGGCTGTGGAGCAGTGACACGGATGGGGAGGATGCGCGGGCCAGCGATCCTGTCTTCACCGAAAGCTCGGTCAGCGTTCTTATATCCGGGCCGAAGGACAATCCCGGCGACCCGGCGCCCATCACCCTGGCCTCCTATGACAGGGATACGGGCACGCCCATCTTCGAGACGGCCCTGCCGCCGGATATTCGATCCATATCCATTGACGAGCGGGACGGCGTGCTTTCCGTTGAGACCTGCGGCGACGGGGGGGATTCCTGCGAGTCGCATCAGCACCCGCTGTAAGTATTTTCAAAATACTATTTGCTTGGCGGGCCATCGCTAGTAATATCCGCACAGGGAGCGAGGGCAGAGAAACTGGCCGCGGTCCGCCCACCGCGATCTCCAACACGCGCGGACAGAAGCGAACGGGAACATGATGGAGATGATTATAAACCGGTTGAAGTGGTGCCGGGCCATGCTTCCGGTCTGGATGAACCGCCACGGGGCGCTGGCGTTCATGTTTGTGCTCGTCGGCGTGTTCTCGCTCCTGCCCGTCTGGGGTGTCCGCTACCTGCCTCTGCTGGACATGCCCCAGCATCTGAGCGTGATCCACATCCTTCATTACTTCGACGACCCCGCCTTCGGCTACAAGCAGTACCTCGCGCTGGACCCGATGCTCACGACCTATCTCGTCTATTACTGCGGGGCCGATCTTCTGGCCCATGTCATGTCCGTGGAATCGGCCAGCAAGGTGTTTGTCAGCCTCTACATCCTGGGCCTTCCGCTGTCCGTGATCTATGCCCTTCGCGTGTTCGGGAAAAACCAGTGGCTGGGCCTCCTGGCTTTTCCCCTTGTCTACTCCTATCCCTTTTACATGGGATTCATCAGCTTCTGCCTGTCCATGCCGCTGCTGATCGCAGGCCTGGGGCTGTGGGAATCGCTTCTTCGGCGGCCGACGCGAAGGCGGATGATCCTGGCCGGTCTTCACCTGCCGCTGCTTTTTTTCACCCATTCACTGACGTTCCTGCTCATGATGGTCATCGTGGCGCTGCTGCTCCTGTTTCACGAGATCCGGCGGCCCCGCCTCCTGCTCAAGCGCGCCCTGCTGGCCATGCCCGGCCTGGGACTTTTCCTGGTATGGTTCATGAAGCAGTTCGCCGGCGGCTCGGGCCCCGCGGGCATGCACGAGAAAACGCAGATGCTCGGTGGAACGTCCGCTTTTTTCGGGGCGAGCTACACGGCGGTCAGCACGAAGCTGCACAATCTCCCCCAGGACCTCACGACCAACCTTACCGGGGAGACGGAAGACTGGCTTCTGGCTTACTGGCTGCTTATCGTGTTCGCGCTTTTCCTCGCCGGCCTGCGCCTCGCGAGAAACGGCGATGCCCAAGAGCCGTCCGAATCGTCCGGGGCCGGGCGGCAGGGATGGTTTTACCGCAGCCGCCTGGAGATCATCGTCTGGACTTTCTTCTGCCTCTACTTCGCCTTTCCCATGTCCATATCGGGCGTGTGGGCGATCAGCCCGCGCATCCCCATTCTGTGCGCGCTGCTCCTCATCCTGCTTATCAACCTGCCCGCCGTGAACAAGTGGCTGAAGCTCGCTTTCGTGCCGGTCGTGCTTCTTGGATGCGTAAACGGCCTTAACACGTACGTTCACTTCCTGGGTTTTCAGAAGGAGGTCGGCCCGCTGGAGGAAGTGATCGCCCCGCTCGAAAACGGGAAGAAGATTTTCAGCCTCATGTACAACCGCAGCAGCGATTATGTTTCAAAGGCCGCCTACCTGCATTTCGCCTGTTACATCATGCTGGAAAAGGGCGGCATGACGAGCTTCAGTTTCGTGCGCAACCCGGCCGTGCCCATCCGGCAGATCAACCCGGAAGCCTTTCCCTACCCCAGCGAGGGAGGGGAGTGGCACCCGGAGCGCTTCCGTTTCGAGGTTCACGGTGAATCCTATGACTATTTTCTGGTCCGCGACACGGGCAAGAAGGCGAAGGAAGATCTCAAGCAATACAAGAGCTCGATGCAGCTGATTGCCTCGGCAGGCTCGTGGGCGGTTTATAAAAACATCGCGGCGTCAGACGAGAAACGGGAGATTCAATATGAGTTCCGCGAGCGGATTCGCAGCGCGCACGTGAAGCTCGAAAAGGGCAAGGAAAAGGCGGTCGCCTGCGACGAATGGAAGAAGGACAGGTGGCAGTGTCCGGTCGCCGACTGGGTGCACGTGGGAAGCGAGGTCCTGACGGTCATGGACACGGGAACGCCCTGCATCTGGGCGCATCCCTTCAAGGAGCGCCGCCTTGTCATCGAGTACGAAGACGTGCCCATCCAGGACGAGCTTTCCGGCTTTGTCGCGCTGACCGACGGGGCCATACGCATCAAGGCAAACGGCGCGCCCGTCACCATGGTTGTTAAAATCAACGGCAAGCTCGCAAAGACGGTTATGCGCAAGAACGAGAAGGGGATCAAACCGTTCAGGATCGATACGAAGACCTGGAAGGGCAAGAAGCTCCCCGTGGCCTTCGAGGTCTATGCCGACGATGTCGACGCCCGCCACTTCTGCTTCGACGCCCGCATCATCGAAATCAAATCGAAATGATGGCCCAAAGGCAGCGATACGGTCTCGGTGTCGTTGCGAGGCAATGATCCAGACAAAGCCGTGGCCATCTTCAAACGGAACTCAAGTTCACAGCGCGGCCTTCGGCCGCAGCCAAAAAGCGGTCAGCGATCAGCTTTCAGCTTTTGGAGGAACAATTCCTCGAAGCTGAGTGCTGATTGCTGAAAGCTGAAGGCTGGTAGCCGAGCGATCAGGGCTGTTCCATAATCCTTCTACTAAAAACCAAAAGCTGCGCCCTTAGTACAGCGCCCCGCAAATCAGGGACCACCACTCTACTGCGGCCGCGCCTGTGGGCCGCCTCGCGGCTTTCGTCCTCGCGCCCTCGTCGATGTAGCCCTGCTACGCC
>JBDRLK010000205.1:0-7530 GCA_043813155.1 Pseudomonadota bacterium
CGAACTGGCCGCCGTACTTGAAAAAATAGCCGGCCGGCATCGACTTTTCCACGGATTTGAGCTTCTCCCGGACCTCACTCACAAAACTTCCCATGTCGCGGCCGCGCACGTTGCATTCGACCACGATCCGGCGCATGTTATCCTCGTGGCTGATCTGGGCCGGGCCTTCCTCCTCGGTGATTTCGGTAAGCTGTCTCAGCGGAACCTGGTGCCCTTTGGGGCTTGGAACGAGGATGCTTCCTATCGCCCGGATATCCTTTCTCTTCTCAAAGGGGAACCGGAGCAGAATGGCGAATCGCTTCCGGCCCTCCAGGAGCCAGGAAGCGACCTTCCCGCCCACCGCGGTTTCGACAATCTCATTGATATCCTCGGCATTGATCTTGTGCCTTGCAATCTCGGCCCTGTCGATCTGCACATTTACCTGCAGAAAGCCCGCCACCTGTTCCATCTTCACGTCCCGGGCTCCATCCGTATCCGCCAGGATATTCGAAACCTCGACGCCTGTCTCGCGCAGAATGTCCAGGTCATCCCCGAAGATCTTTATGGCAAGGTCCGACCTTACGCCGGAAATGAGCTCATTCATGCGAAGCACGATCGGCTGGCTGAACGACGGCCTGAGTCCCGGGACTTTGCCTATGATCTTCGAGACAAGCTCGACGATATCCTTTTTTTCGACACCCGCCCGCCACTCCTTCCTGTGCTTGAGCATGATGAAGATGTCGTTCTGCTCCGGCCCCATGGGGTCTTCGGAGATCTCGGCGCGGCCTGTTTTTGAAACAACCGTCTCGACCTCCGGTATCTTCAGGATCTCGCGCTCAAGCTTTCCCGCCACGGCCGTAGAGCCTTCCAGCGAAGCGGATGGAAGACGGACAACGTTGACGGCTATGGAGCCCTCATCGAGGGCAGGCATGAACTCGGTTCCAAGGCGCGAAGCCAGTAAAAGGCTGAGCAGGAACACCAGGATGGTCGCGGCCACAACTGCAGCCCGGTTTCTCATGGCCGCCCCAAGCAGCGGCCGGTACAATGCCGTGATGCCGCGCACCGCCGCGTTCTGCTTTGCTCTCTCCCCTCTCCCGAGTAGCAGCGAGCACAGGACCGGGACTATGACCAGGCCGACCAGCAGGGCCGCGAACAGGGCCAGGCAGATCGTGACTGCCAGAGGCTTGAACATCTTTCCCTCGGTCTGCTCGAGCGTGAAAAGAGGCAAGAAAACAACAATGATAATCAGCGTCGAGAAAAAGATGGGCCCCATCACTTCTCTTGTGGCTTTTGCCGCGACGGGTGCGAGGCCGGTTGTTTGTCCCTCCTTTTCCGAAAGGTGCCGCATGATGTTTTCCGTCACCACGATGGAGCTGTCCACGATCATTCCGATGGCAATGGCCAGTCCGCCCAGCGACATGAGGTTGGCGGAAATGCCCTGCCACTTCATGACCGTAAAGGTCAGCAGCACGCAAAGGGGAAGCGCCAGCGTGGTGATGACTCCGGCCCGCAGGTTCCAGAGGAAGATAAAGAGGATGGCCATGACCAGAAGCCCGCCCTGCAACAGCGCCTTGCTGACCGTATCCACGCAGGCCTTGATGAGCGCTGTGCGATCATAGAAGGTGTTGATGGTAACACCGAGCTTTGCCAGCGTGGCCTGGATTTTTGGAATCTTCTCCTTCACCGCATCGACCACATTCTTGGAGTTGGCCCCCTTGAGCATGATGACCATGCCGGCCACGACCTCCCCCCTGCCCTCGCGCGTGACCGCTCCCTGCCTTGTTTCAGGACCGAGCCTGATGTCGGCAATGTCCTTGAGAAAAACAGGGGTGCCGTCCTCGCTCTCCAGCACGATGCTCTCGATGTCGCCGATGCCCCGGAGCAGCCCCACGCCTCGCACGTAGCTTTGTTCCCATCCCTTGATAATATATTTCCCGGGCGCGTTGGCATTGTTCTTTTTTACGGCCTGCATGATGTCGCCGAGCGTAACTCCGAACTTCAGGAGTTTTTCCGGGGAAACCTCGACGTGGTACTGCTTGACGAAACCGCCGAAGCTGTTGACCTCGGTCACGCCCGGAATGGTGCGAAGCTGCGGCGCAATGAGCCAGTCCTGCAGCGTTCGAAGCTCCATCAGGCTTTTATCGTCACTCTCGAGCGTGTACTGGTAAATCTCGCCCAGCCCGGTTGAGATGGGCCCCAGCTCGGGCTCCATGCCTTGCGGAAGAATCTCCCTGGCAAGCTGGAGCCGCTCGTGGACCACCTGGCGCGAAAAATAAGTGTCCACGTAATCTTCAAAAACAACGACCACCTGCGACAGCCCGGCCTTGGACAGAGAGCGGACCTCCCGGACATGGGGAAGGCCCGACATCTGCCATTCTATCGGGTATGTCACCTGCTGCTCCACGTCCGATGCGGCAAAGCCAGGGGCCTCGGTAAGGACCATGGCCTGGATGTTCGACACATCAGGATACGCGTCTATCTCCAGGGTCCTCCAGCTGTACAGCCCGGCGGCGGTAATTAACAGCGTCAGGAGAACAACGAAAACCCGCTGTTTCAGAATGAGATCGATGATTCCAGGTTTCATGGTCTTCCCCTTTTCAATCAGCGCAGCCGGCGCCCATCTTCGAGCGCAGCACGTCGGACTTGAGAAGGAACGCACCCCGGGTGACGACCTTCTGGCCGGGCTCGAGCCCTTTGCTTATTTCCACGAAAGCGCCCAGCTGCCGGCCCGTGAAAACCGGCCTCCGGACGTAGTAGCCGTCCACCTTGTGAACAAAGACGAACTCCCGCCCCTCGTCGGACAGCACCGCCTCGGCTGGAACCGCCATGACCTTTTCCCCGTTTAAAACGAAAAGCTTCACATCGCCGAACATGCCCGGCCGGAGCTTCTTGTCCGCATTGTCAAAGGTGATGCGCGCCCTGACGGTCCGGGTCTTTTCGTCCATGGTTGAGCTGATGAAATCCACGAATCCCGGGAATTCTTCTTCAGGATAGGCCTTGACCCCGACCACGGCCGTGACGCCTCCCTTTTTCCAGGCCTCGACGACCTGTCGCAGGTCGTCTTCGTAAATATCCACCCAGACCCACAGGGACCCGATGTCGCCGATGAGCATCACATCATCGCCCGGCTGCACGAGCTCCCCCGTCACCGCGTGCAGGTCGAGGATGGTGCCGCCTATCGGCGACCTGATGCCGAGCGAGCCGCTCTTTATCCCGCCCTTGCCGGACGCGAGGCTTTTGACCGCGCCTTTCGAAAGGCCCAGGCCGACAAGCTTCTGCTCCTGGGCTTCAACATCGATCTTCGCCATGTCGCTGACCGCCCGGGCTTCGAGAAGGTCCTTCTTGGAGGCGCCTCCCACATCGAAAAGCTCCTGCTCGCGCTCCAGGTTTTTCGAAGCCACGTCCCGGGCTGCCACGGCTTTCATGTAGTCCCCGCCCGAGCCCGCCAGCTCCACGCTCGTTATGGAAAACAGCACATGCCCGGCCTTGACCTCCTGCTGCAGGTCGACGTTCACTTTCTTGATCATGCCCGGCAGCGGTGGGCTGACGTGAGCCACTTGCTTCTCGTTGAAACGGATCTCGCCCGTCAATTGAAGGGGGTCCTCCAATGCCCGCTCCCCCGCCTCCTCGACCTGGACCAGGCCGTCCCTGATCAGCCCGGGATCGACTTTCACGACGCCGACTTCGTAGCGGCATTCATCACAGGTGTACGTGGGAATGCCGTGCTCGCAGGACCTGGAAAACAGCTCGTCCACGCCAAGGTCCAGGTCGGATTCTTCCCTTTCCTCCTCTCCGGCCTCCGCATTGCCGGCGCCTTCCCTGTCCCCCTTGCCGGAATCTTTGTGCGAGAAAACCCCGAAACGATAATGGGCTATCCCCAAGGCGGCCACGGTCGCGGCCGCGAGCACAAGGCAAAGAGTAATAATGATTTCCGTGATTTTTTTATTCATCATCCACCTCACCGATGAGATTTTCCAGCTTTGCGCAGGCTGCATGGAATTTTTGCAGGATCGAAAGGTATTCCATCTTCGTCTCGAGCAGGCATCGCCTCCCGTCCAGAACGTCGATCAGCTTCGCGTCACCGGAGGCGTACATTTTTTCCAGTATGCCGGCTGTTTTCTGTGCCTTTGGAACGATGCTGCTTTGGTACGCGAGAGCCGCCTCGCGCTTCTGGGAGGCCAGGCCATGGGCCTCGATAAACGCTGCCAGAAGACCCGTCACCGTGCTTTCGAGCTCGCCGGCGGCGACCTTTTTCTCAGCCGAAGACTTGGCAACGGCGCCAAGATTCCAGTTCCACAGGGGAAGGGTGATTTTCAGCATGGCGCCGTAGTTGTAGGCGTCGAGCCCGCTTTCATAAAAACCGCCCACCTCGATGTGCGGAAAAGCCTCATGCTTTTGTGCCTTGACGTCGTACGAGGCCGCCTCGAGATTCTTTTTCGCAGCCTTGATCTTCGGGTGGCCGGATTCCAGGAGGAAAACGGCCTTTTCCCAGCCCGGCAGCTCCGGCAGCTGCGCAATTTCAAGGTCAACCTCGTAGTCTTCGGGCAGCTTGCCTCCGAGCCACAGGTCGAGCTGTGCCCTGTGAACCGCGGCCAGGACTTTTGCCTCCTCGATTCGCTGCCTCGTTTCCATGGCCTGGATCTCGATCCTGTCGAGCTCCACGGCCGCGGACCCTCCCTTTTCCTCCCTCAGACCGAGGATACCCACCAGGGAATCGAGCTGCTCCAGAAAATCCTCGAGACTGTCGAGCCTGGCCTTGTCATAGGCTATCCGGATAAATTGCAGCTTGAGCTCGAGAATGACCTCCTGCCGAACGGCTTCTGCCTCATGGACCGCGGCGTCAATGGAGGATTTGGCGGCTTTGGATGCATAGTGGCGTTTTGCAGCCCATTCGAGGGGAATGGAAAGCTCCAGGCCCCAGACCAGGGCCTGGTCACTTCCATCGTGGGCACTGCCCTGGCCGAACGAAGCCTCGAATTCCGGGTTTGGGTATTGACCGGCAAGCTTCGATTCCCCCTGCTTGACCTCCACCGCCCCCCTGGAGAGACCCACGGCCGGGTGCGCATCAATGAGCTTCATGATGTCGCTCCATTTCAGCACGGGCCTATCCGCGGCCGTCCCCTGGCTGAAAACCGGCAGCAAGGCGAGCAATAGAAGGCCGGCCAAATAAAAAATACATCGCTCACGCATGATCATGCGATAACCTCCGCAATGGTTGCAGGCCTGTACATGTTCAGGCCGCTGCAACGCTGGCAGCAATACAGGCCGCACTGGGCCTGAGACTAGAAAAAGTTTTGCGTTTGATTGATCAGGAAACTATATTGGGGCGGTACAGGGTTTCGGGGTAACCCTGGGTAAGAAGGACGGACGGCTCGGGCGCCAGATCTCCGGTGCAGGTGCTTTCCACGTCGGCCACCACGCCCTGCATGAGAACCGGCAAGTGGCACACGCAGTAGCAAGCCGACTTGCAGGGCACATTATCAGGATGGTTGCATTCGTCGCCATCAGGGTAGTGCCCTTGCTCTGACACGAGGCTGGCCGGTTGATGGGAATGCTCCCGAAGCTTGTCGTTCGATGCATGAATGACAAGGTCATGGCAGGGAACGAACACGCTGTCCAGGATGACCAGTGCCACGAGCAATACCATGAGCACGGCCGGAACTTTTCTTTCCCTTGCGATCAAGGCATTTTTCCTAGGATTTCGCATCCCGCGTCTCTATCTAACCGGCCAACATCGTCGGCTATTCTGCTAACTATAGTATCGAACACTGAAATGTCAATTCCTCAGCATGAGCTGACCGGAGTACATCAGGCGGGGAAAAACCTCACCGGCGCCCCAAGATGTTCCGAATGTCCCCGTCATTACCTGGAAATGCACCAGCCTTCGATACAGATGTAGCCGTATAAGCAGTCGTGCTGTCTAGTGCAGCGGCTGGTGCACTTTCCGTCATTGCAGAGCCCGCCCTCGCAGTCTTCCTCGACGTCGCAGTCCGTCCACAGGAGGAACAGGGCATCGCACGTGCCGATCACCGGGATGCACGTGGTGTTCGGGGCCAGCTCCGGTCCGGCATAGCAGAGGAATCCTGACGGGCAATCGTAGTCGCCGAGGCAATCCTTGCCGCAGCTCGCAAGCGGGCCTCCCATGCTATAGCACACGTCGGCATCCGGGTCACCTGTGTTCAATCCATCCCCGCACTCGGCGGTGCCCGAGCACGTGTCACAGGGAGAGAGGCCCGGAGGGTCATAGCATGTGCCGGTCTCCCGGTCACATTCATCCATCCCGGTGCTGCAGTGGCCGTCATTCGTGCATTCGCCGCTCTCCGGGCCCTCCAGCGGGTCCGAGGAATCGGCGCAGTCATAGTCCTCCATGTCCACAAGGCCGTCGCTGTCATTATCGATGCCGTCCGAGCACTGGGTCGCGCCGGGCTCCTCAGCCGTGTCATCCGGCGTGTGGTCCGAGTCCGCGTCACCAGGCGGGGGCAGGTGTCCCTTGTGAAGATCGATGATGCACCCGCTCACGAGTAAAAGCAGCAGAGGACAGCACGAGGAGGGAAGGATTCTCAAGGGGCTCATCAAGATTGCATCATACTTCATCCCGGGTGAAAATGCACTGCCGTGGACCATGCAGCATGGCCCGGGCCTTTCCATTCATTTTCGACAATCACTGGAGAAGCTGGAAAACGAGATCGTAAAACGCGTCCGGATTTTCGTCCATGGGCGAGTGCCCGCTCTCAGGAATGTATTTTACGGGAACTCCCTTTTCCAAAAGCTGTTTCTCGGCCGGGAACATGCCCATGTTCTTCTCGCCGTAGATATACCACGTTGCGCAGGCCAGGCCGGTCAGCCGGCCGAGCAGAGCCCCAGAGTCGGATTCCCTGACCGTCGAGACGCTGCTTCGATACATGGCCCTTGCATCGGCTTTTTCCAGCATTTTCAGGTAGGCTTCGCCCGCCATGTTGTCCGCGCCGTGGACCGCCATGGCCAGGCCCTGCCTGAACAACGCGAAGCCCCCGTCAATAAACTCTTCTTCCGTCATGGCCGCGATGGTCCTGCTCAGCGTGCAGTCGCGGTCCGTGAGATTGCCTTCAACGTTGATGAATGAGCTGATCCGGACGGGCAGGAGCCCGGCCAGCTCGATACCCACGATGCCGCCCATGCTGTGGGCAACGAGGTGGAATGTTCCTCCGCAGCATCGGTCAATGACCTGCGCCACGAGCCGGGCCTGGTCCTGCATGGAATAGGAGTAATCTCCGGGTTTGTCGCTGTCACCGAACCCCGGCAGGTCCGGCGCAAGCAGGGAATAAGGCTTCAGCCTCTCGCAATCGAATGCCCCGAGGAAATTCTCCTTGCAGCAGCCCAGCCCATGGATAAGTACAATGGTCTCATCGTCGTTTTCCCGGAGCAGGCAGGAGATGGAGATGCCGTCTGCTTTGATTTCTACAATCTGTGATTTGCTATCTGTCATCAATCAGCTCAGGCGCGCCGAGGGCGCGCAGCTGCAGACGGGCGCGCCGAGGGCGCGCAGCTACAGACGGGCGCGCCGAGGGCGCG
>JBDRLK010000206.1:0-2686 GCA_043813155.1 Pseudomonadota bacterium
CATATGGCCCTTCTCACAGAAAGCCCTGAGGAAGATCATTAGAAAAAAGGGAGTGAAGGCCGTCGTCGTGGCTGAAATCAATCTCGGGCAGATCGTGCTCGAGGTCGAGAGGGTCGTGTGCGGGGAAGCAAAAGTGTACGGCGTGCCCCTCGCCGGCGGCGCGGTGCATGAACCGGACTCCATAATCGCCGTGATTGAAACCGCGAACAGGGAACTTGCGAAATTGTAGAAAGCCATGACTACGGAAGCAACAGATACGGACACGAATGAGGGGAAAGGGCCGGAGGAAGAGGAAAAGCCGGAAGAGATCGAGTTTCCGGCCAACCCGGTGGAAAAGTACCTGCGCCTCGATCGCATGCCGCACATCTGGTGCAGCGGCTGCGGCATCGGCGTGTCGGTCAACTGTTTTGCCCGGGCGCTCAACAAGCTCGATTTTCCTCGCGAGAAAATCGCCATTGTTTCGGGCATCGGTTGCTCCGGCCGAGTTGCCGGCTACCTGAAATTCGATTCGTTCCACACGACGCACGGCAGGGCCATCCCGTTTGCCGTGGGGCTCAAGCTCGCCAACCCGGACCTGAAGGTCATTGTTTACAGCGGCGACGGCGACCTGGCGGCGATCGGCGGGAATCATTTCATTCACGCCGCGCGCCGGAACGTGAACATTACGGTCATCTGCATCAATAATTTCACCTACGGCATGACGGGCGGCCAGATGGCGCCGACCGCCCCCATCGGCTCGCTTGCCACCACAACGCCTTACGGCAATCTCGAGGAGGGGCTGAACCTGGCCCACCTGGCGGAAGCGAGCGGCGCGAATTACGTTTCCCGCTGGACCACGTACCACGCGGTGAGGCTGGAGCGATGCATGCTGGAGGCGATCAATAAACCGGGATTCAGCTTCGTCGAAGTGCTGGCGCCCTGTCCCACGATCTACCTGAGGCGGAACCGGCTCGGCAGCTCGCTTGACATGATGAGGTTTTACAAGGACAAGAGCATCATCCGCAACGATATTTCGCCGCGTGCGGCCACGATCGACTATGAACAAGGGCCCGTTGTCATCGGTAACTTTGTCAACAGGAATCGAGCCACGTTCCTCGAGCGGTATCATGAAGTCATGTCAAAGGCGCTGGGCAGGAAGTTCGTGCCCTACGCGTACAAGTACACGACGCTGGACGAATTCGACGGGAGCAAGCACAAGAAGGACGAGCCCTGGTATGGGGAGAAAAGCCAGGAAGTGGAAATAGGAAGCCGGAAGCCGGAAGAGGAAAGCCGGAAGCCGGAAGAGGAAAGCCACACATAAAAGGCGGCTGCCGTGAAGTGGGAGCCGTGGGAGTGAAAACCATCAACGGAAACGGAAAACACGAGGATAAGAAATCGCCTATGCTGCAGCAGGAAAAGGCCGAGATAAAGATAGCCGGGTTCGGAGGGCAGGGCGTGATCCTGTCCGGGATCATCCTGGGCAAGGCCGCCTGCATTTTTGAAGGATTGAACTCCACGCTGATCCAGAGCTTCGGTCCCGAGGCCAGGGGCGGCGCGTGCAGCGCCCAGGTGGTTGTTTCGCCGCAGCCCATCAACTATCCCTACATCAAGGAGGCGGATATCCTGGTCGTCATGAGCCAGGAGGCTTTCAGGCTGTTTTCGCCGGGCGTGAGAAAGGGCGGTTTGATTCTTTACGAGAGCGAGCTCGTCGATATCAAGAACTGCCCGGAGATGATACGCTGCTATGGAGTCCCGGCAACGAGCATGGCCGAGGAAATAAGGAGCAAGATTCTTCTGAACATCGTGATGCTGGGCTTTTACACTGCTTTCACGAGGGACATCGTGAGCGCCGAGTCCATGCGCAAGTCCATCAAGCGATCGGTTCCCACGGGCACGGAATCATTCAACCTCCGGGCCTTTACACGCGGATACCGGTACGGCAAGGATCTTCTGAAAAAGGAGAGCAGCAATTGCGGCAAATCCGACAATTCAAAACCCGGAAACGGGAACAATAATTCCAGATCCAAAGAGGGGAAGAGCCATGACGCATGATTTCGACGGTGAAGATCAGATGACTGTTAAAGTTGACGATATCGAAGTGACCCTGCGATTCTTTACGGACAAGGACAGCGAGGACCTGCTTTCCTTTTACAGGGACCTGCCCGAAGAAGACAGGATGTTTCTGAAACAGGATGTGACGAACCGCAAGATTTTCGAAATGTTCATCAGCTCGATTCGCATGGGGCTGGTAACAACGATCATTGCAATTCACGAGGGCAGGATCATAGGCGAGGCCTGCCTTCATATTCACCGGCACGGATGGACCAGGCACGTGGGGGAATTGAGGCTGATTCTCAAGAGGGGGTACACGGGCAAGGGGCTGACGAGGGTCATGCTGAGGGAAATGGTCGACGTGGCCAATGCCAAGGGGCTGGACAAGATCGTTTTCCGGATTCTCGAATCGCAGAAAGACTCGAGGAAGGCCCTGGAGGAGGTCGGCTTTCAGATGGAGGCCGTGTTGAAGCATCATGCCACGGACCTGAACGGCAGCAAGCACGACATGATCATCATGAGCAATTACGTGGCCGAGCTGTGGAGGATGATGGAGGACCTGATCAGGGACACGGATTTCGAGAAATGGTAGAGTAGTGGGGGGCGGTTTTGCCCCCCAGTAATAATGGACCCCAAAAACCGCCCCGGAAACGCC
>JBDRLK010000207.1:0-5263 GCA_043813155.1 Pseudomonadota bacterium
GGGCGTGCGGCTACCATAAGGCACGCCGAGGGCGTGCGGCTACCATAAGGCGCGCCGAGGGCGTGCGGCTACCATAAGGCGCGCCGAGGGCGTGCGGCTACCATAAGGCGCGCCGAGGGCGTGCGGCCACCATAAGGCGCGCCGAGGGCGTGCAGCACCATTTCCAATACAAATTCCATGGCAAAGATATTTTACACCCATGCGCCGCAAGTGCAAGACCGGCGCGCATTTCTTCCGATCCGGCGCCGCGGCAGCCACGCGTGTCGACATCCCCGTGAAAACCTGCTCCAGGCGAGCGGCCGTCAGCCGATGAGGTGGCCGTGCTTCAGCATGATCTTCTTGAGCATCTCCACGAGGCCCGAGCCCAGGCCGAAGATCACCTCGGCCCCCAGGTTGTCCGAGGCGCTGCGGTCGAAAAGAAGGTTCAGCCTGGACTCGAACTCCCCCCCGGCGTGCCACCAGGCAACGAGGATCGGGACTCTTGGAAGAGGGTGGAGGATCATCACCACGTCGGCCGTGGAGTAGATCTCGCCGGTTCCCCTGTCGATGGGAAGGCCGCTGAAAAGATCCAGCGCGTCGAGGAAAAGGTCCGCGTCCACGCCCGCGATGCGCCGTACCTGCTCCTCGCACCTGTGCTCGAAGAAGCGCGCCCAGGCCCTGGCCCCCGGAAGGTCCCTGAAAAGGACCCACTCGCCCTCCAGGTCCCGGCCCCGGGTGTGCACGATGTAGTGAAGGAGGGGAAGGTGCACCCAGGGGTTCACGTGGCACTCGGAGTGGAGCCCGCCCCCGGGGTCGATCTCGAACCGCTTGCCGAGGCAGAGGATCTCGACCCTGTCGCCCTTCATGACGCAGCCCGCGCGCCGGGCCGCAGAAGGCAGGTCCACGTCGCGGATCCGAGCCTTGAGCTCGTCGATCCTCGCGTCCCTGAGGCTGCCGTCCCCGGGGCCTTCCGCCTTTGCCGCGCGGCCGGCCAGCTTCAAGGCAGCGGCCGGGTCCATGCGGGGGCAGTCGGCGGGGTTTTTGCGCCCCTGCACCACGAGGGCCGCGAAGGCCATGCACGTGGCCGCGCCGCACTCGCGGCAGTTCGAGCGGTCCACGTGGACCAGGATGTCCATGGCGGTCAGCTTCGCGTCTTTCACGGCTGTCTCCCGGCGGAGGAAAATCCTCCCGGAATCGCAACACCATCCATGGTACGCATGCGGCCCGACAATTCAAGGAAATTGCATGCAAAATTATAAATGAGTGGTAAAATAGGGGAAGGCGGGAAATCGAGGAGCTGAAAATGAAAAAAATGATGTTGACCCATGCTGCTTTCGGTCTCATGGCGCTGTGCACGGCAGCGGCCGGCTGCTACGAGGGAACACAGAACACAACGGGTGACGGAACCACGGATACAACGGGCGATGACGCCGGTGCAATCGATACGCCGGCCGACAGCGTGGACGATCCTGTGACTGATGCGGCGGGCGACCCGGCCGTCGACCCGGTTGAGGAAACCGAGGTCATCGGGCCGGACTGGACCTCCTGCCTGGTTCCATCGGACTGCGTCATCGTTGCCAACAGCTGCTGCGGCGTGTGCGGCATGCCCACGCTGGCCGACATGGATGCTGCCAATAAAAATTTCCTGGAAGAGCATTACGACGCCGTGTGCGACGACCCGGACCCCATCTGCCCGGGATGCGCAGAAATGCCCAACCCGGAGCTCGTTGCAACGTGCGAGGAAGGACGATGTCTGGCCGTGGACCTCGGCGCCGAGGATTTGACCCTTTGCGCGAGCAGCGATGACTGCGTGATCAGGACCCCCGAATGCTGCGAGTGCGGGGCGGACATGACGCCCATGAGTCTCGTGGCGATCAGAATCGACGCTCAGGCCGCGCTCGCGGGCCTGGTGTGCGACCCTGACTCGGGCTGCCCGGAGTGCGCGCCCGTCTACCCGGACAACGTGGATGCGATCTGCGACGGCGACGGCCACTGCGCCGCCGTGATCCACTTCTAGGAGAACCTCTCATCCCATGGGTAGGGGCGGCTTCAGCCGCCCGCATCCCGCACCCCACTCTACGGGTAGGGGCGGCTTCAGCCGCCCGCAAGACGGGAGCCTGAAGGCTCCCCTACCCGGCCTGCTCCCAGGACGGGGCTAGGGACAGCCGCCCACTGTTTCCCAGGCCGGCACCTGTCCCTGCCCTGCCGTGATCGCGCCGTAGGCCCTGGCCAGCCAGAAGGGCTCGATGAGATTGAGGCCCGGCGACTGCCTGCCTCCCTCCACCTCGTAGGACGAGCCCAGCACAAAGGGCTTCTCTGCCACATGAAGTCCTCCCATATTCTCAGCGACATGGGCAGGGGGCTGTCCGCAATGGCTTTCGCGCACCCGTCGCCGACCGGGCATTCGCCGGGGGCGCCGATGCACTCGGCCGTGATGTCAACGCCGGGCAGGGGGATTCCATAGAACTCAAACCCTTCCTCGCACATGGCCCGCTCATCCTCGGATGGGCAGACCGTCCCGATGCCGCCCGGCAGGTTGTCGAGCACCCACTGCCGGTCGAGCGAGTAGGTCCTGCGCGGGTCGTCCAGAACGCCGCCGTTGCCCCCCAGGGTTTCGAGGGCTTCCACGGCTGCGGCCAGGGCCTCGTCCTTTGACGATGCAACGGAGTCGGGCACCGTGCCCGCGTACATGAGGTTGTAGAGCGCGTTGCCAAGGCCGCTCATCTCCTTTTGCCACATCTCTGTTTCCATCACGTCGTGCATGCTGTCGCGAAGCTCCGAGTCCCCGAGATAGGACACAAAGCTCCACAGTGGCGCGAACGTGATGTGGGAGCTGTAGTAGGTCCGGCACCAGTGCGGCTTTTGCATGGCGCTCATGGTGTCGGCGACGCCAAGGCCGCCCAGCCCGCCGATGAGCTCGTCGAAAAGGAACCTGCGGTACATGTCATCGCCCGTAAAGTAATAGGCCATGGCCGCAAGGTTCATGAGGTGCATGGCATGGGCGCCGTTCAGGCTCACAACGTAGAGGTGATCGATGCCCTTGGGCCTCTCGTAGTCGCGGGCCTGCAGATCGATGGCAAGGGAAAACATTTGCGTCATGAAATCGTCGGCCGCAGCGTCGAGGACCCGGTAAGCCTCGACGGCGGGCTCGTCGGGGCAGGTGCGGTCAAAGGTGCTCTCGTTGGTGCTGTTGGGCTGCAGCAGCACGTAGGTGACCAGCGTGTCCAGCGTGGAGAAGTCAGGGTCGCCGGGATCGAGGTCCAGATACCCGCCTGCAAAAAAGGTCTGCACCGCTTCCAGGGCATCGGGGTTCATCTGGAGGTTGCGGATCTCGAGGCGCTGGAGGCGTTTGAGGTAGCAGGTCATGTGCTCGGCAATGCGCTGCTTGAGCGACTCGTCCCGAAGGAGGGCGTAGACGAGCGGGAAAGCGGTCATGGGGCCGGAGTACTGGTCGATGGACGGGTTGCCGTGCCACATGGGCGTGCCGTGGTGCACGGTTTCGCCGTCGTCATAGCCGTCCACGTACACGGCCGGCAGGTCCGGCGCACTGTCAGGGTCGAACTCGTGGTCGCGGAAATCGAGCAGCCCGGGGTCGTGGAAGAAGATGTGCCTGTCGGTCTGCGGCGCGTCCGGCTCCATGAGAAGTATGTGATGGCGCGCAAGATACCCCGGAATCCCGGTCACGTCGAACAGCGTGAGCAGGGTCCGCACCTTGTCCTCCATGCGCCCGTAGTCCGCGGCCGTGCCGGTCTGCACGTAGCGCAGGGCATAGGCGACCAGCGACGTGCCTGTCCAGATGGCCGAGTCGCCCACGCCGTCGTACATGTCGAAGTGGGCCGGGTCGCCCCACACCGCCTCGGACGAGCCGGCCGCGGTCTCGCCCGCGAATTTCCGATCCGCGGTCTGGCCGTCGGGCTGGTGGTACAGGTCGTACCAGCGCTCGTACAGAAGCACGCGGCGCAGCAAAGGGTCAACGTCCGTAACAAAGGCGCCGGTCCCCCAACTTCGGCATCATTTTCCGACACGTGGACAGTGACAGCTTCTATGTGTTTTCAGTCGGCAGCGATTGGTATGGTCTGAGGAAACAAGTGGCCGACGGATGGATCGAGATCGTTCCCCACACATCGTCAGCGGCCATCAGCCCTCCGACCGAGATGAACTCGCTGCAGGTGACGGCCGTGGGCTCCGACATAGGCATCTGCGTCAACGGTCAGGTCCTGGCCACGGTAAACGACACATCGTTCCGCTCCGGAACCCTGGGTCTTATTATTTGCGGAGACGCCGGGGACAAGGTCCTGTTCGACACGATTATCGTTTATTGACCACAAGCCTCTCTCGGGAAAACTCCTCTGGCCGGGAAAAAGAAAAAGGGGTCAGAGCACTTTTTCCAAGAAAGACATGCCGGGCTTACCTCGAAAAAGGCCATCAGCGCGGCCATGGCGTGGACCGGAAGCAACGAGGTTTACTTCACGCGCATCCCTTGCAATCCCTGAGCCTTGCATTTTCGTTTGACCGATGCATAGTGATACTATTCAATAGTGGGTAGGGGAGGCTTTAGCCTCCCGGCCTCCCGAAGGCTGGGCGACTGAAGTCGCCCTTACGTAACGGGGACACTTCATGGAAGGATGGCTGCATAAAAAGGCCCTGACCCTCTCGTACTTCACGGTGGGCTACAACGTGCTCGAGGGCGTGGTGTCCATACTGGCGGGCGTTCTGAGCGGAAGCCCGGCGCTGCTGGGCTTCGGGTTTGACAGCTTCGTCGAGTCGCTTTCAGGCGGCGTGATGATATGGCGATTAGGGAAGCACGGGAAAATATCTCACGAAGAAGAGGAAAAAGCAGAAAAAAAGGCCGCGAAGCTCGTGGGCGCCACCTTTTTCATCCTGGGGTCCTATGTTCTCTTCGAGTCGGTAAAGAAACTCGTCACGCAAGAGGCGCCGGACCCGAGCCTGCCCGGGATCGTCATTGCCGTCGTCTCCCTGGTCGTCATGCCGATCCTGTTTTACGCAAAGTACAGGACGGGAAAGAAGATCGGCTCCAAGAGCCTGGTCGCCGATTCGAAGCAGACCCTGGCCTGCATGTTCATGTCCGCCGCCCTCCTTGTCGGCCTGGGCCTCAACTATCTTTTCGGCCTGTGGCAGGCCGACCCTGCCGCCGGTCTCGTCATCGTCATATTCCTTTTCAAGGAAGGCTATGAGACGATAAAAGAAGGACAGCTCGAGTGCTGTTAGGGGGTCCTGGCTCCAGGCACGCCGAGGGCGTGCAGCTACAGGCACGCCGGGGGCG
>JBDRLK010000208.1:0-5606 GCA_043813155.1 Pseudomonadota bacterium
TCGTTCTACGTCGAGGAGGGATGGGGTGCAGCAACGCAGCCAGCCGGGATGGATCGGCGTCGAGAATGGGAAGTTATTTTTTCGCGAGCCCTAAATACCCCGGGCCTCCCCAATGTGGGTAGGGACGGCTTTTGCCGCCCGAAAATCAAACTCATAATCCCGGGTGGGGGCGACTTCAGTCGCCCATTCCTTTTCAGCGGGAGGCTAAAGCCTCCCCTACCCGGGGTATTTAGAAGATGGCGACTAGCCTTTTTTATTGAACAGTGAAAGGGTGGGTTTCGCCTCTTCGCCGGCTTTGACGATCTCTTTCTCTTCGACTTTTTCCGAAAGCTTTTGGTGGACCTTCTTCATGTCCTCCCAGACGAGCTTCTTGGCCGAGGCGTTGCGCAGCAGGTAGGCGGGATGATAGGTGGGCATGACGGGAATGCCCATGGACTCCGTCCACCGGCCCCTCCTGCTGGAGATGGACGTAATGCCCTTGATCAGCATCTGCGCCGCCGGCAGGCCCAGCGCGACAATGCAGTCCGGCTTCAGGGTTTCGAGCTGCTTTCGCAGGAAGGGCCAGCACGTCTCCATCTCCTCCCTCGTGGGCGTGCGGTTCCCGGGGGGGCGGCACTTCACGGTATTGCAGATATAGACATCCTCCCTCCTGAGCCCCATGGCGCTGATGATTTTCGTCAGGAGCTGACCCGCCTTTCCCACAAAAGGGATGCCGCTGATATCCTCGTCGTACCCCGGTCCTTCGCCGACGAAGCAGAGTCGGGCACCGGGGCTGCCGTCCTGGACAACGCAGAGCGTGCGGCTCTGGTGCAGGGGGCATTTCACGCAGCTTTTTACATCGGCTTCGATCCGGGCCAGCTCGGCCATGCGCCTGTCGATTTCACGGCCGTCGGCAGCGGAAAGCGGCTGCTCAACGACCGGGAGCCCGCCGGCCGGTCCGCTCCCGCTTCCTTCATCCCGGCGCGCATCCGCCCGGGCGCCGGAGCCGGCAGCTGCTTTTTCCGCGGGCGCTTTCGATCCGGAACCTCCTGCCCTGGATTCCTTTTCGGGCTTCTTTTCGGCGGGCTTCCTGACGGGCAGCCATTCGGTTCCCATCACCCGCTCGATTTCAAGATGCTGCATGATCTGGTCGAGGATGTTGTCGTCGAGCTTTTTCATTGAAATGATCGGGAAGCGAAGCTACGTTGCCTCGTCCGGCTCGCCGCCGCCGGCTTTTGACACTTGAGAGGCCTTCTCTTCCTCCTCATTGCCCACATCAACATAATCGGGAAGGTCGACCTTTGCAAAGGTCTTGAGGTACATTCTCGCGCTTCGATTACCGGGAGAGATACTCAGGACTTCTTTCCACTGCGTCACGGCGTAGTCCTTGTTCCCTTCCTGGAACATTAAAAGCCCGAGGTGAATCCTGGCCGGAACAAATTTCGAATTCGCCTCGATAGCCTTGAGATAGCAGCTCTTTGCATCCGCTTTACTGCCCATTTCCCTGTGGATGTGCCCCAGCCTCGTCCACAAGTCGGGGAAGTTCGGGCAAAGCTTCAGGGCATTCTTGTACTCGTTGACGGCCTCATCAGGCATGCCGGCCTCTACGTAGGCAGAGGCCAGCTCGCCGTGCATGTTTGCGATTTTTCCCTTGACGAACGGATCGACGCTGCCGGGCTGGCATTCCATCTGCTTTTGCGCAAAGGTCTGCAGCTTGTCCGCTTCATCGTACTTGCCCAACTCGGAATAAGTAACGGAAAGCGCCAGGATGGCGTCCGTGTACCTGGGATTTATTCTCACGGCCTTCTCAAAGAATTCCTGGGCCCTGCCGAAATCCCCCTTGTCGAAATAGATCTGGCCGAGCATGTGGTGGATATCGGCGAAATCACCTCCACCCGCGTCGAGGACCCTGAGAAAGAGCGAAATGGCCCTGTCATACTCTTTATTGGCGTAGTACTCCTTCGCCTGCGCAAGGAGTTGTTTGGTGCTCTCATCCATTTGCGAAAGTTCCTCTTAGTTTACCAGATTACAAGTTGAAAGTCATGTTGAAATTCAATCTTCCGTATCCTCCGCCTCCGGCTCATCTTCATCCGGCTCATCATCCGGCGCCTCCCCCGGCTCAGGCTCCTTGGCCGGTTCCTTCCCCGGTTCCGGCTCCACGGCCTCCTGCGGTTCTTTCCCGGGCTCCACAACCGGCTCCGGCTCCATTACCGGCGCCGACTCCAACACTTTCTTGGGATCCTTGTTCATGGCTTTCAGGTAATCTTCCGCCTGCCTGGCCTGAAAGCTCGACGAATGCTTTGACATGAGGAATCCAAACGTGGCGACCGCCTGATCCTCCTTCTTCATTTTCAGGTAGCATTCACCGAGGAGAAGAATGGCTTCCGGAACCATGTCGGAATCCTTCAGCTTTTCGATCACCCTGTTGCACCTGTGAATGGCCCCCTTGAACTTGCTCTTCTTGTAGTAAAACCGGGCCACGTAAAGCTCGTGGTCCGCGAGGAGATTCAGGCACTTGACGTAATAGCCCTTTGCTTCTTCGACGTGACCGCTGTCAGGGTAGTCATCCAGGAACTCGCGGAACTCCCTGGCCGCCTCCTTGATGAACGACTGTTCCCGCTCATAGACCGGCGGCATGATGAAGCTCGATCCGGGAATTCTCTTGTACGTGGCCAGCGCTCTTTTGAACGATGCATAATCCACGTCCTTGTGCGAGGGGTATCGCTGGGTGAATTCCTTGTAACGCTGCGAGGCCGTGGCGTACTCTTCCGTGTCGAAATCGCAGTCGGCGATCCTCAAATCGGCGAGCTGGGAGTACCGGGAGAAGGGATACTTTTCCTTGAGCTGCGTAAAAATCTTGACGGCCTCGACGCAGCCCGCCCCTTCGAATTTCTTCATGCCCTTCTCGTACAGCTCGGTCGCGTCCTTTGAATACGTCAGCATGTCCCCCGATTTGACGGGCTTCTTCTTGCCGCTTTCGATGGTGCAATGGCACAGGGCCACGGAGAAAGCCGCACAGACGGCAGCGCAACGTATTGTCATAGTTATTTGCATCTCCCGGGGTTTTGGTGTTATAAATTTACTATAAATTAAATGCAAACGGGACCTTTATCAATAGTTATTAAAATTATTTTTTCAGCCGGATATTCCCGCCCTTGAGAAACAGGACGTCAAAACCCGGAGAGGAACGAAAGGGATTTTCATGCAGCCATGGCTGCGGCCCGGTCGCCTGTTTTCTTGTCCTGGCCGTTCTTCTTCAGGGCGGCTGCAGAGGGAAACCCGATATCCGGGGCGCTCCAAAGGAAAACGCCGCCGAGCAGCCGCCCCGGGGCGATGATGCGCTGCGGCTCCAGCCCCTGCCGCCGCAGGACGGAGAGGACGTTGTCATCGATCCCTTCTGCGGCCTCAAGATCCGAAAGCCGGAAGCGGCTGCAACGCTTGAGCGCAAGGGCGTAACGTATCATTTCTGCACGCTCGATCACATGGAGGCTTTCAAAAAAGACCCTGAAAAATACTTGATTGTTGACACCAATGACGATTTGTAAGTAATATGATTCTATATTTATCGGAATTCAGCAGTCCAGCTTTCATACAGTTTATTCGATTATAATTGATGGCTGAAAGTTAGAGTTTGCAGGGATCAGGGTTGGAATCTCTCCTTCCGGAGTAAAAAAAATGCAACACGAAGATCTTGAAATGACATGCGTGGAGTGCGGTGATGGTTTTGTTTTCACCAGGACTGAAAAGCAGCAGTGGGCAAAACGCGGATTCGTTCACACGCCGAAACGTTGCCGCCGCTGCCGCGAGGAAAGACGCAAGAGGCAGAAGAACTCTTACCCCTCGAATGATCAATACTCGGTTCAGAATATCTACAGGGCGCCTGCCTTCCAGAATGAACAACAGTGGAAATCGAGCTACAGGAGCCCCATGGAGAGGCCCGCAAGAAGGGACTATGAAATAACCTGCAGCAAGTGCGGAGAAAAGGATCGCATTCCTTTCCGCCCATCACCGGGAAGGGATGTTTTCTGCCATGCCTGCTACGAGGAAATCAAGAAATCGGGATATAAAAAGAAGCCTGACAAAGATATGGAGAAGGGTAAGGAGAAGGAAGTGCACAGGGAGAAGGAAACCGACATGCTTTCGGAACAGATGGAGTCCGGTGGCGGCGAAGAATAGATCCTCCCAGCGGAAATTAGCGGCAATTTTTTAACATCAAGAAATTTTTTTGCCGATGGACAGTTTTAGTAAAATACTGCAGCTCTCAGCAGCCCGAATCAAGGCATTGATCAGAGAGGACCCTGACAACGAGGAGCTCTACACGGCACTGGTGCTGAGAAAATTCATGGAAAAGTATCACATTCGTGATACAAACACCGCGCTGGAACAGTTTATGCTGTTCAAGAAGGCGCAGGGCAATCTTCTCTCCCTGAATGAAGCTGAGGAAAAGGCCCTGGCCGCGTGCTTGAACAAGGTGGAGCTGAACAACAAATAACCGGTAGGCGCAAGCTTTAGCTTGCGTAAAAGGTAGCCTCACAACGCAGGCTAAAGCCTGCGGCTACCAGAAACGACTTGTAGAGGTAACTTATGGGTGAAATTTACGGTTTCCTGGCCAAGGGCGGCCCGGTCATGGTCCCTATCATGCTGGGCTCGATCATCGCCCTTGCCATCTTTCTCGAAAGAATGTGGGTTCTTAGAAAATCAGTGATTGCTCCGGACGGTTTTACGCAGAAGGTCAACATACTCCTGAAGTCCGGCAAGAGGCAGGAAGCCATCACGCTCTGCCAGTCCAACCAGACGCCGCTGGCCAGAATCCTGCTTGCAATAATAGGGAGGGAGGGCGCTCACGACGAAGAAATCCAGGGGCTGGTCGAGGACATGGGGAAGCGCGAGTCTCTTCAGCTGGGCCGGTACGTGGAGGCATTGGGAACCATCGCCGCTGTCGAGCCGCTCCTCGGGCTCCTGGGCACGGTTACGGGGCTCATCAGGGCTTTCCAGCAGGTCGTGTATTCATCCGGCCAGGGAGCCGTGGACCCGAGCAAGCTCGCGACGGGAATATGGGAAGCGCTCATTACCACGGCCGCCGGGCTGATCGTGGCCATCCCCTGCTACATCGGCTACAAGTACCTCGCGGCCAGGGCGGATTCTTTCACGGCCGCGCTCGAGGAAGGGGCATCGACGATCTACCAGTTTCTCAAGTTCCACAAGGGTGAGGTCATTCAAGAAACTGAAGAAGCGCAGATAATGGAATAATGAATTTCAGAACGAAAAAGGGCCTGTCGCAAAAAACGCAGGTTGTCATCGAGGTCACGCCGATCGTGGATATCGTGTTCCAGCTGCTCATCTTCTTCCTCCTCACCGCCACGTTCGTGAAAAACCCGAACTTCGACATCAACCTGCCCGAGGCGTCGAGCAAGCTCACCTCGAACGTAAAGGAAGACATCAGGATCGTGCTTCTCAAGGACGGCACCCTCAAATATGACAACAAGCCCGTCAAATCCAGCCAGATCAAGGAAATCCTGGAAGAGCGATTCAAGACCGACCCGACGGCCATCGTGCTGATCCAGGCGGACAGGGAAACGAAGCACGGAAAGGTCGTCGAAGTCATGGACATGGCGAAAATGGTCGGT
>JBDRLK010000209.1:0-3503 GCA_043813155.1 Pseudomonadota bacterium
AGCATCATTGAAAAAGATAACGCGGGAGGCTACCAAGGAAATCGAGAAGAAAGCCATTCTGCAGGCACTCTATCTCAATCATTGGAACAAACGTAAAGCCGCGCGGATACTCAGAATCAGCTACAAGGCCTTGTTCAACAAGATGCACGCCCTGGGGATCTCCTTACACCCTCCCGGCTAACTCTCGAACTTCCGTGGGGGCCCCTGTCGTGAACTGCGAGGCATGAAGATTGCACAGCTGTTTTTCCCGCCATCGATTTCGCTGCGGCGAGGTCGTCGGTGTGCGAAGCCAGATCCTCCCCGAATTGGCTATGCTTCGGCTCAGCGATGAAAGCTTGATGAAAGCGGCTCCGAGACACTTCTGAGCCCGCCTTCAGCTTGCACGGAGGCCCCAAGCGATGTATGCCCAGTTCTACGGTTTGCAGGAAAGACCCTTTGAGCTGTCCCCGACGCCCAAATTCCTTTACCTGGGGGAATCCCACCGGGAAGCCCTCGCCGTCCTCACCTATGGTGTGGTCGAGAGAAAGGGGCTCATTCTGCTTACAGGTGACGTGGGGGCTGGCAAAACCACGATTGTGAGGGCGTTGCTCCAGAACCTGGAAAGCAGCGTCGCCACGTTCTACCTTTCGAATCCGATCTTGACTGCAAGCGAGCTTTTCGACTACCTGGGCAGCACGCTTCTTAAGAAAAAGATTCATTACAACTCCAAGGCAGATTTCTTGCTGGAATTCGACGAGTTCCTGGAAAGCTGCGCGAAGGACGAAAAGGCCTTCGTTTTGATCATCGATGACGCTCAACGGCTTTCTGATGAGCTCCTGGAGGAATTGCGGCTGCTCTCGAATTCGGACCTTTCGGACTATGGATGCATCAATCTTATATTGGTCGGCCAGCCGGAACTCAGCGAAAAACTGAATCAACCTCAATGCAAGTCCCTTCTGCATCGCATAGGCCTTCGCCACCACATTCTACCTCTCAGCTACGATGAAACCCAGGCCTATGTAACCGCCAGACTGGAAGTGGCCGGCGCCCAAGACGAACGGGCCATCTTTGCCCCCCAAGCCATCAAAGCCCTCCACGCTTACTCGAAGGGCAACCCGCGCCTGATCAACATCCTGGCCGACAACGCGATGCTGCTGGGTTACTCGCAGAACAAGAAGAAGGTCACAGCGCAGATGATCGCCGAGGGTCATCGGAACTTGCGGACGGACGAACCAGATCAGCAAACACCAGTCATGGCGGCGAGGTCCGGCACGGATGGAGCCGCTGCGTCCGGCTCGCGTCGCACTAGGACGCTCCTGCTCTTGCTCCTTGTCGTTCTCATGCCGTTCGCTTGGATGCTCAGCGAGAAATCGGCACCGCTTCTGCAGGATTTCAATGACGTGCCAGTTTCGAAGCAACCTATTTCGAAACAGGCCTCCGCGAGCCCCCCGCAACAGGTACGCAAAACGATCAGTCGTCAATCAGCCGACGCCACCAAGGACATCCCATCGGCTCCCGAGACTGCGTCCGCATCTCCCGCGGAACTCAATAAACGGCCATTCGAGGCCGAGGCCCTCACTGAAGCCTCCATAAGGCAGGGCGCGATAGCGCAGACAGCTACGGAACCGGAGTCTTCAACCGCTCAAGGGAATCCGGAAGCGAAGGAGAAAGAGCGCCAACTGCGTGAAACGGCGACCCTGACACCGGAGCCCAGCGGCTCCCAGACCCAGCCCAAGGCGGCGTCCATATCGATCGTGCCCATGGAGGGCGACTCCCTGGTCAGGCTAGCGGTGGGGCACTACGGTCGCGTAAACTCTTCCATGTTGGACCTGATCCGCGCGCACAATGCCGCATTGAAGGACCTGGATCGAATACCGCCGGGGACGCCGCTCACCTTTCCAGACGTCTCTGAACCGGGTAACCCAAAATACACCGTCCACCTTGCGTCATACAAGCCTTTCGCCTACGCCCTGGACCTTTTCAAGTCTCTGCAGGCGTCAGGCCATGATGTTTACATCACCAAGGCGAAGAATACACCCATTGGAGAGGTGTACAGAGTCACCCTCGGCCGGTTTGATCAGGTCAGAGAAGCCCATCAACTGGCAGGCGAAATACTGCAAAAAGGCCTTTTTACCTATGCGCAAGCGATCCCGATGGACTAGCCGCGCCTGGCGGTGGGTTATTCCTGGTTGTTTCCCTGTTTGCAGGGACAAGCCGAGGAGGCCGCTCGCAGGTAGATCTTTGCAGCTTGGGTTCAACTTCCCGGGGTTCGGAATCCTCCCAGCGCCGAAAGACAGGATTTCAATCCTGTCGCCGCGCACGTGGTCGATTGCCTGTCCGAAACAGTTGACCGCCTTGACGCGTTGGGCTCTGAATCCGCTTTGCCAGAAAATCCTTTTCAAAGCCGCTTTTCTTGGCTGCGCTCGGACCGGGATTACAGCAGCAGGGGAGCAATACAGGGACGAGGTACCCGGAATTTCTCTTACGCTTACGACATGGTAACCTGAGTAACCAGAAGCGGAATCCGACCTGAACTGGTCGAGGTTTTCACTCCGCTGCGCTTCTCGAACCAAAGATCCAATGCACGTCGATGAGGAAGGCTAGAGAAATTCGAAGAAGTGTCAAGGAATGCCGCAAGACTTCGCTGAACAGCGGAATAACAGCCAGAGGAGCCCCATGATGAGCACCCAGAGGACCCCTAGGCTTTCCTTAAGGGATATCCTGTATGTGATTTTCAAACGCCGCAGCCTTATCCTGGTTTTTTTTCTCGGGACGGTCGCGACACTATTCCTAGGCAGCTTTATCCTCAAGCCGACTTACGAAGCAACGGCTAAGCTCTTATTCAAGTCTGGCCGGGAGGATGTGGGTCTATACCCAAGAGAGGGTCTTAGCTCCGCGATTCGATTTGATCGTGAGGAGCAAATCAACAGCGAAATCGAAATCCTCAGAAGCCGATCGCTGATGGAAGAGACCATCCTCGCGCTGGGGCCGACCACGCTGTATCCCGATCTCGCTCGTGTATCCAAGGACGGCTCAGGGAAGCCGGTTGAACCCCACTTCGCACTAGAGCAAGCACTGCTCAGATTCGAAAACGCCCTCCGTGTCAAGGGTATACAGAAATCAAGCCTGATTGAGGCAACTTTTTCTCATGCAGATCCCACGATCGCAGCCGAGGTTGTTAACACCATCTGCAACTTGTTTCTCGAAAGACACCTCCAAGTCCATACGGTCTCCGATGGATACGAGTTCTTCCAAAGGCAATTGAAAATCGCGGAGCAAAAACTGCAGGAGTCACAGAAGCGATTGGAGCAATTCAAGGCGCAGAACGGCGTTTCGGCCCTTGAAGAGCAAACGAGGCTGCTCCTGGATCAGACTGCCCGCCTGGAAACCGAACTCAATGAAACCCTGGGTCGTCAGGCAGAAATCGACAACCGGATTGCTGAACTGAAAAACCAGCTCAAGATTACTCCCGCGATTATTCCGCAAAGCGAGGAGTTGGAGCACAATCCATATATTGTGAGCAC
>JBDRLK010000210.1:0-8603 GCA_043813155.1 Pseudomonadota bacterium
TGTGCCATGTGCCGGCCCAATGCGGCACAAACGTGATTTGGCAGGTTGCGCAGAAAGCCTGGAAACCGCCTCGTTTAGACGCAAATTCTCCTAACGGTGCAGTTGGAACGACCCTTGCACTATTTTTGTCTCCAAAATGAAAGGAAAAGCGGCCCGTAAAGGGCCGCACTACGCCGCCGTGGGAAGAAACAAGCGGCCCGTAAAGGGCCGCACTACACTTTTGGAGGAGACTGACATGAACACCATGACCAGTAAATTTCGTACTGTGCTGCCCGTGGTTGCGGCAGCTTTTCTGGCAGCCTCATGCACGGAGGATGCCGATCCCGAGGGTCATGGGGGCACGCCCCTGGACCCGAGCGCGGACTGGAGCCCTGACTGCGACTGGGCGGCAAAAGGGCTCAAGGAAGGCGAGGGCCCTGAGGACCACCCTGGCGCGGACGCGGCCGCGGACGCGCCCTATGACAGTTGGCATTCGGACATGCCTGCGGAATCCATGCCGGATATCGCGCAAGACATCGCCCCCGACATAGAGCCGGACGATGGGGTCGAGGATGAGGATGTCGACGAGGAAGACATTGACGAGGAGGAGGACATGGAAGAGGATGTTGACGAAGAGGATGCGGACGAGGAGGCGAGCACACCGGAGCCGCCGGCGGGAGAGGGCGGTGGAGACGGCGACGTGGACATCGACGAGCCGTACGTCCTCTACCTGTCGGCCGACGACTCCAACTCGCAGGCCTCGCCCATTATCGCGCGATGGATGATCGGCGAGGGCAGGATCGTGCCATGGTCGGTCGTCCGCGTGCACGAGTTTCTCAATTATTACTCGATGAAGTACGAGGCCGCGTCTTCCGGCGAGGTCAACGTGTCCTCCCAGTTCAGGGCCGTGGATTACGACGGCGGCCTCTACGCCCTGCAGGTCGCGGTGGCGAGCGAGCACATGGACCCGGCTTCACGCGTGCCCATGAACCTTACACTGGTGCTGGACACGTCGGGGTCCATGTCGGGCAGGCCCATCGAGCTCGAGCGGGACGTGGTTCGCGCCATCGCCTCGCAGCTCAAGGAGGGCGACGTGGTTTCGGCCGTGGAGTGGGACACGTCGCGCTCGATCAGGCTCGACTCCCACGAGGTCACGGGCCCGGACGATCCTGCCGTGCTGAACATGGCGGCCGCGCTCGAGTCGGGCGGCGGCACGGACCTGCATGCCGGGCTCGAAATGGGCTACGGCCTGGCGACGCGCGACTACAGGAAGGGCTGGCTCAACAGGGTGGTGCTCGTCAGCGACGGTCAGGCGAACGCGGGCGTCACCGACGTCGAGATCATTGCCTCGGCTGCCGAGGATTCCGAGGACGAGGGCATTTATCTTGTCGGCGTGGGCACGGGCTCGGGATACAATGACACGCTGATGGACGAGCTCACGGACGCGGGCAAGGGCGCCTACATCTTCATCGACTCCACGGAGGAGGCGAATAAAATGTTTGCCGACAGGTTTTTTCAGAGCCTGCAGCTCGCGGCCCGCGACGTGCAGGTGGAGCTTATCCTGCCGGGCGTTTTCAGGATGGAAGTTTTCTTCGGCGAGGAGTACTCCACGAACCCGGCCGAGGTCGAGCCCCAGCACCTGGCGCCTAACGACGCCATGGTCTTTCACCAGCTCCTTCGAGCGTCCTTTGCGGACAAGGTGTACGCGGAGGACAGGATAACGGTCAACGTAACCTACTCGGTTTCGGTTGGCGGAGGCCGGCTCACAGCCTCCACGAGCGACGCGCTGCAGGACCTGATCTACAAGGGCAGCCCCCAGATGCGAAAGGCCGATTCCATCGTCATCTACGCCCAGACCCTGATGCGCGTCTCGGCGCTGCTCGATGAGGGCGAAAGCGAGGCGGCTTATGACGCGTGCACCTCGGCCCTGTCCGTCATCGAGACCTCGGCGGCCGTTCTGGACGACGACGAGCTCCACGACATCGCGGACATCCTGGCGGGGCTACTGCCCGATCGTGTGCCATGCCTGTACGTAGTTTTCAGGGCTTCTATTCTGTTTTTGGGTAGCCGAGCGTGGTCGTGGTTGCGGGCGCGGCCAGGGACGGGCTCAGCGGATTGCCGAGGATGGAGTCGATCTTGGAGTTGATCCTTATCCTCCCGGAGCCTCCACCGCCTCCGCCGCCGTTGACTTCGCCGGAGCCGCAGGCGGCTGTCTCGCCGTTGACAACGTCGGCGCTGTTGCCGTTGCCTCCCCTGCATCCGTACCGGCCCGCGATCACGCTTCCGCCGGCCGCGGGCGTAAGGCCATCGTGGCCTTTCTCGCCGTCATAGGATACGGCGTCTGATCCCGTCCAATAGCTGCCGCCGCCGCCTCCTCCTCCGTTGGCGGCCACGATTGCTCCGGCCGGGATGTTGATTGTGTGGGCCTCGAGCAGAATACCGCCCCCGCTTCCGCCGCCGCCTCCTGCCGCAGCATCTCCGCCTCCCCAGCCCCCGTACCCTGCCGATGATACCGTTCCGTTTACCGTGATCGTCGCAGGCGTGGATATCTCGAGGGCCCCGCCGCCGGCGCCGCCGCTGCCGCCGCGGCCATAGGAATCGTCGGCTCCTTTCCCTCCGCCGCTTCCTCCGAGCAGGGGCACGAGCTCCTCGCTGCCGTACACGCCGCCGGCCATGCCCACGACCGAGCTGTTGCCGTTGCCCCCGATGGCGCCGAAGCCGCCGCCGCCTCCTCCTCCGTCCTCGTCGCTGCCGCCGCCCTCGCTGCCCGGCCCCCCGGCGCCGAGGCCGTCGCCGGCGGAGCTGCCGCCGGGGCCTGCCTTGAAGTACGGCACGCCGTCCATTGTATACCCGTGGGCGCCAGCGTCCAGGAGACCGTTGATCGTAACGTCATGGCACGAGAGGATGACAAAAGCGTGGCCGCCGACTGCCCAGAGCTCAACGCCGCCGGGAAGCGTAAAGCTGTCGAAGCTGAATACGCCCAGGCCGGGAGCGCCGTCCGGCTGCGTGCGCTGCGTGAAGCTGAAACCGGTTGCCTCCCCTATGTGGTAGCCGGACTCATCGTAGCAGCTCAATTCCCCCTCATCCGTGTCGACGAAAATAATCGAGGTGCGGGCGGGAAGGTTGAGGCCTTCGGTCCCCGGGACGCAGTAGAGCCCGGCGTCGTTGACATTGCTTGGGACGGGTACGGCGCAGTGAGCGGGCGGGCCGTCCAGGCAGTAGTAGCGGCAGGTCTCGAGGGCCGTGCCCATGCCGTCGGCATTGCAGATCTCGAGCGTTTCAAGCCCTGCGCACCACGTCGCGCCCGGCAGGCAGGCGGTGTCGGCCGGGCTGTCGGGTATGATTTCGTCCGGCGGCGTGTCCGGCGGCAGGTCGACGGGAAGATCGATCGGCATATCCGGGTCCGGCAGGTCCACGAGAACGTCCTCGCTGTCGTCGAGAACGTCGAGCTCGGCGCTGAAATCCGCCGTGTCGTCGGGCGGGATCGTGTCCGCGCCGATGGTGCCGAGCCCCGAGGTGCTCAGGCTGCAAGCCTGCAGAAGCAGGACAAGAATGGGTACGGGATAATTCATCGCTAACATGCCATAGTATACACAATAAAAGGGATTTGAAAAGCTAATGAGGGCGGTCCGGCGCGTACACGGCGGCGCAGAAAATATTCCAGCCGTCGCAGCGCACGCGGAAAACCGTCATCTCGCGGCTATGCGTGTGTCAATACCGGTCGGACATCTGGAATTCCATCATGGAAAAGTAGACCCCTGAATTTTCAATGAAGTCGATCTCCCCCCTGGAGAAGATCGTAATGGAACTCTTCCCATTTCGCCAGATCCCCGGCAAGATCGACGATCTTCGGGTCTTTTTCCTGCTGTGCGATTTTCCTGAAATAGTTTGCGGATTTTTTCTCCATCTCCAGCGCGGTTTTCAGCGCGTCGATGTCCGCCAGCCCGTCATCCGCTTCCTTTAGAAACTGCTTCTCCCTGAGCTTGGGCAGCATGGCGTTGATTTCCTTCATGGGCAGGGGGGGCTTTCGGAATGCCTTGCCCGCGAGCCTGGCGCCGCGGATTTTTTCGAGGATCTTCATGTGCTCGAGCTCATCGAATGCAAGCCTGATGAACATGTTCTTGCCCGTCATGCTTTTCGTCTTGTGCGCGAACTTCAGATAAGCGCCCAGGCCCTTCTTCTCGAGCTCGATTCCGGTTTCCAGGATGGATATGAGCTTTTTTACGTCCGTTGGTTTCTTTTTCGCGGTTGCCATGTCTTACTCCCTGATTTAAAGTGTTATTTATTTTGACTTCGGGAAAAAAGCAAGGGAAATAGAAATAGTCGCGGCTTCCGGCTCAATGAAAACGCTCATCATCATCCCGGCCTATAACGAGGAGAAAAAAATAGGCGGGGTCATCGACCAGTGCCTCCGTTACTCCCCGCACGTGCTTGCCGTCAATGACGGTTCGAGCGACGCCACGCTCGATGCGATCAGGAAAACACGCGCCGTCTGCCTCGACAACGAGGGCAACCGGGGAAAAGGGTTCTGCCTGAAGCGGGGTTTCGACTACGCCGTGAAGAACGGCTTTGACTTCATCATCACGCTGGACGCCGACGGCCAGCACGACCCGGCCTGCATTCCCCTGTTCGTCGAGGCAGCTCAAAAGGGGTTCGACGTTATCATCGGGACGCGCAAGAAGAGCGGCAGCACCATGCCCTATGTCAGGAGGGCCTCGAACTTCCTTCTTTCCGAGGTCTTCAGCCTGCTGATCGGATGGCCCGTCATGGACACGCAATCAGGCTACAGGGGCATCAGGGTCGAGGTGCTCGAGGGCCTCGAGCTCGTTTCAGACCGGTACGAGACCGAGACCGAGCTTCTCATGAAGCTGGGCAGGAAAAAGGTCAGGTTCGGGAGCGTCCGCATCCCCGTGATCTACGGAGATGAAAAAAGCTCCATCAGCCCGGTCAAGGATTTCTTCAGGTTCTTAAGAGTGCTGAAATACAGGAAATGAGACGGGGCGCTCCACATTCCTAGCGCTCAACCTCTGCGGGCCTCAGGCCCTCGGCGCAGGCCTCCGCGTCGAATTCCTCCTCTTCACCGGGCACGGACATGACGAGGTTTTCAAAACCAGCCGTGACCTTGACGGTTGCCATGACATCGGCGATTTCATGCCAGGGTATGGGAGGCGATGCGCTGACGAGGGCCCGCGAGCAGCCGGGAGCCATTTTTTTCACTTCCGCGATCAGGTCGGCGAGACCTTTATGATCGAGCTTCCCGTTTTTCCTCGGCACGGACGGGCAGGCCTTTTCCGGGCCAAGCATGACGCGGCCGCCCCAGTCCGGGGGCTCCGGCCCGTCAAAGACATTGGAATCGTCGAGCGAGAGCTCTTCGAAGTCCGGGTTGGCCGAGAGCAGGCCGCCTTTTCCCTTCCCGAGACCGCCCGAGAGAAGAGAGCCTTTCTTGCCCTCGGCCCCGGTGCCGAGAATTTTAAGGGCTCCCGTGTCCTGCAGCCTCTGCTCGAGGTCATCTTCCCTCGTGGCCTCAGGTATGTCCCCTTCAGGGTCGCCGGGAGCGGGCTCTTCCTTTTCATCGCCCGTTGCCAGCGTTTCTCCCGCCAGTACTGCCGCGAGGGCCTGCTTTTCATCCATTGTCATTTCCATGAGGCGGGCGTGCATGCCGCCTCCGGGCGAGCCGCGCATGGCATAGAGCATGATGCCTTTTGGCCTGATGACTGCCTGGGGCTCGGCGCAATCGGCCGTTTTATCCGCATCAGGATCGTCAGGATCGGTCTTGATCGCGACGCCGAACCTGGGCGCTTCAACGCAGATAACGCGGTTGCCCTCCGGGGTTTCGACCACGAACCTGTAACCGGCGTACTCGGCCTGCCCGGCGGTGTACAGGACGCGCGCTATGACCTCGAACGACGCATTTTCCTCGATGTACAGCGTGATGATGCCTTTGAAAGGATAGTCGTCATGCTGCTGCGCAAAAACCTTTTCTATGTGCGCCGCTTCCAGAAGAACGTCAAAAAGGGGCGTTATGAAATAGCCCTCGGGCCCGCCCCGCAGGTCGGATGAATTCAGCTTCCCTTCGGAAAGGGCCACGGCCTGCGTTTTTTTCAGGAAGAGGGATGAGAGATAAACGTCGTCGAGGGCTCCAAGCTCCCGGGCCAGGACCTCGTCCCACCACTGCTTGACCAGCGAGGCGTTGAAAACGCCGATCGTGCCCGTGCCGACGACGACAAGGGTGGAGGGCCTGACCGGCTCGAGCCCCGCGGCCTGCACGCCGGCAAGGGGGAGGCCGCCAAGGTATTTGTCCACGGCGATCATGGCCCCCTCAATACGGGTTTCCCACTGGCGCTTCCTGCAGCCGCCCGCAGCCAGGCAAAGCAGGAAGGTTGCAAGGAGGAAAACGGTCAGGGATTTGCATGGTAAACGATGCATTGTTGCTCCATCTTTTTACAATGTCCGGCAAAATAACCGGTCCAGGGTGGTCATCATACCCCCTCCCGGCATCAGAGGGCCTGCACCCATTCCAACACCTGAGCATATAGTATTGTTCCGCGGGGTAATAAAGTACAATGATATTTATTTTTTAGCCGAAATATCGTAATATGAACTTTTTATTACTGCAAAGATATAAAAAACAGTGAAGTGAGAGGATCGAACACATGAAAAGATGCCTGAACGTTATGCTCGTGGTTCCCATGATGATTTTCTGGACATCGTGCTCGCAGATGACGACATTCGAAATGCCGGATATTGACGCAGGGGCGGATGCGCTCGACGATGACGCCGGCACCGATATGTCATCGGACTTTCCGGAGGACGATGCCCCCGACGTTTCGCCAGACACCGACGCAGCGCCCGACCCGGACGTTGTCGAGGAGGACGTGGAGGAAGAGGTGGTCGGGGACCCGGCGCAGGACGATGCGGTTGAGGATGAAGTGGTCGAGGACCCGGTGGATGAGGATGCGGCGCAGGAGGACCTGGAGGAGGAGGAAGCCCCGGAGCCGTGCGGCAATGGAGATGTCGACGATGGAGAGGACTGCGATGACGGCAGGAACGGCGATCCCGACGACGGCTGCAGGGACGACTGCACGTTCTCCTGCACGCAGAGCCCGGACTGCGCGGACCTCGATCCGTGCAACGGGCAGGAAACCTGCAACACGGAGACGCACACGTGCGGGGACGGGGACCCGCTGGACGACGGCTACGTGTGCAGGGCCGAGCCCAGGGGCATATGCCTGAGCGAGACATGCGTTGAATCCGCGTGCGGCGACGGGTTCGTGGACACGGGGGGCGACGAGCAGTGCGAGCCGCCCGGGGTCGACGACTGCAGTGCGGAGTGTCGGATCATGTGCACGGAGCCCGAGGACTGCCCGGACGACGGCAACACATGCAACGGCGATGAATACTGCGACACCGATGCAGGAGAATGCGCGCGCCGGGACGCGCCGGAGGACGGGACGGTCTGCAGCGACGATCCGCGCAGCGTCTGCCTGTCGCAGACGTGCCAGGAAAGCCTGTGCGGGGACGGGTATGTGGACGAAGTCCGCGACGAGGATTGCGATGACGGCGCGAACGGCAACCCCGACGACGGGTGCACGGACGATTGCGAGTTTTCTTGCTACGAGGCATCGGAGGCCGGGGACTGCGACGACGACCAGGCCTGTTCGGAGGACACGTGCGATACCGACACCCACATGTGCGTGAATGCAGTAATCACCGGCACGGACCACGTGTGCAGGCCCGCGGCCGGTGACTGCGACGTGGAGGACACGTGCGACGGCGTCAACGCGGCCTGCCCGGCCGACGTCATCGTCGCGGAGGGCATTGAGTGCAGGGCATCTGCAGGCGACTGCGACGGGGCCGAGCAGTGTGACGGGCTCGTGGGCACGTGCCCCGACGATGCTTTTGCGCCGGCCGGCACGCCCTGCGACGATGAGAATGACTGCTCCATGCTCGACGTGTGCGATGATGCCGGCGGCTGCGCCGGGACCGAAACGTGCGCCGCGAGCCCGATCGTGGGGACCGGCGGCGACACGCGTCTCGGGATCTGTGTCACGGACGGCAGCTGCGACGCCGCCGTGGGAGGGCCCGGCTGCTCCAGCTCCCATCACGTGTATCTCAAGTCCTCCTGGACCAACTGGGACGCCGATGAGACCTTTTCCCTGACGCTGTGCGGCACGTACTGGGCCGCCACGTCCCCGCCGCTCGATACGGGCGTCGAGCAATGCTGGATGTTCTACCACAGCCAGTCGGGAACATGGTTCTACGCCGACCAAAGTGACCCGGCGGTCTGCGGCCCCGGCCACTGCGAGCACGATTCCTGCGCCACCACGTTCTGAAAAACTCCAAGTCCGGGAAGCTGAGGAGCCGCCCAAAAATTATTTCGACATTTCATGGTGAATTCCGGCAAAACATGCAATAGCTTCTTCTGGGCGTCGAGGCGCCCGTCCGGCAAGGCGCTTCGGTCCCCATCACGACGGAGGCGTAGTCGAACTACGCCGAGGAGGGATGGGGTGCAATGAGGCGGGGTCAGCGCGGAAGCAAGAAATCGAGAAAAAGCGAAATGGCTTCCGTGGGGTGCATAGCGCCGCTGGACGGGGCCCCGCGCAAGGCGCGCCCGCAAGGCGGGG
>JBDRLK010000211.1:0-6760 GCA_043813155.1 Pseudomonadota bacterium
CGTCCCCCACGAGAATCGTACAGTCCTTTTCTCTCTCGAATCCCCAGCTCGAACGTGTCTTCAGGACGGCCTTGTACCGGCCCTTGCCCTGGTAGGTGTGCGTTACCACGTTCGCGTCCGTCCAGATCATCTCGAAGTTGCCGTCATCGTCGAAATCCCAGGAATACTTGTAGTCCGTGCTTCTGTACACCTGCGTGAAGCGCGCCGTTCCGTCGTCGTCGACCGTCCAGTCCACGGCAGGTCTCGGAACCGCCCCCATGTAGATGAAGATGGCCACGCCCAGCGCCATCACCCATCCGTAGCGGTGCACGATCCCGCCCTGCGCCTTTCTCAGTATCCACCCGCCTGCGTCCGCCACCCTCGCGCTCCCCTCGACCATTATCTTGTCGATGATGAACCTGTCCACGACCCTGTGGCAGAGAGCCGCGATCCAGCCGATGGGCCGCACGATGAGGAACCCGTAGATCTCGTCCACGTAGAACTTGCCCGCAACCAGCCTGTAGAGCCTGGGCATGGCGCCCGTGATTTTCATGAGGGCGAAGGATGGGCCCTTGCCGTAAAGGAGCCACGCAATGGAGAACCCGAACAGGGCCATGCCGAGCCCGAGCCCCATGACGCCCCATTCCTCGGGGTTGCTCCCCTGCGACGGGATCTCAACGATCACCGGCTCGAGGTAATGGTGGATGTAATTCGGAATCTGGAAAACGTGAGGCGCGCCGACCCAGCCGCCGATCACCGCCAGCGTTCCCAGGATCATGAGCGGCACGGTCATGGTCCAGGGCGACTCGTGCACCTTGTCGGCCAGGTCCGTGGGCCCCCTGAACTTGCCGCAGAACGTCAGGAAGTACAGGCGGAACATGTAAAAAGCCGTCATGCCGGCGGCCAGCACGCCCATGATCCACACGGTCTTGGGCACCCAGGGAGCGTAGGCGAAGCTCGCTGAAAAGGCCCTCCAGAGAATCTCGTCCTTGGAGAAAAATCCCGAGAAAAACGGCGCGCCGCTGATGGCCAGCACGCTGACGAAAAAGGTCCAGTGCGTGTGCGGGAGCTTCTTTCGCAGGCCTCCCATCTCCTGGATGTCCTGGCGCTCGTGCATGGCGTGGATCACGCTCCCGGCGCCGAGAAACAGGCAGGCCTTGAAAAAGGCGTGGGTCATGAGGTGGAAAATGCCCACGGAAAACGCGCCTACGCCCACGGCCATGAACATGTAGCCCAGCTGGCTGACCGTGGAGTAGGCCAGGACCTTCTTGATGTCGTTCTGGGCAAAGCCGATCATGGCGGCGAAAACCGCTGTCGCGGCCCCGACCAGGGCGACGACCGCCAGCGCGGGCGGGCTCATGATGTAGAGGAAATTGAGCCGGGCGATCATGTACACGCCGGCCGTGACCATGGTGGCGGCGTGGATCAGGGCGGATACCGGCGTGGGGCCCGCCATGGCGTCGGGCAGCCAGACGTACAGCGGCAGCTGCGCGCTCTTGCCCGTGGCGCCCACGAAGAACAGCAGGCAGGCCAGCGTTATGGTCGAGATCCCGAGCACCTCTCCCGTTCCCAGCATGAAGGCGTTTTCCCTGATGCCGGCAAAGTCCAGGTGTCCCGTCACGGACCCGACGAGAAAGATTCCCAGCAGGAACCCGAAGTCGCCGATCCTGTTGACCACGAAAGCCTTCTTGCCCGCGACCGCCTTGGCCTTGTCCTCGTACCAGAACCCGATGAGCAGGTAGGAGCAGAGGCCCACGCCCTCCCATCCGATGAACATGACGGCCAGGTTGTCGCCCAGGATGAGCATGACCATGAAGAAGACGAACAGGTTCAGGTAGGCGAAGTAGCGGCGGTGCGACGGGTCATGCGCCATGTACCCCGTGGAATAGAAATGAATCACGGAGCTGACGCCCGTGACCACGAGCAGCATGACGGCGCTGAGCGGATCGAGCAGCAGCTTCAGGTCGAGGGAAATCCCGCCCACCTTGATCCAGTTCCACATGGTGTAGGTGAGCCACGGCGCCTCTTCCTCGCCGCCCTTCATGAGCGGCAGGTGCTTGAAGATCGCGTAGAGGGCGATGAAGAACGGCATGGCGATAGCGCTGACGGCGATCGCGGCGACCACCGGTCTCGACGTGAGCATCTTGTGGGCCTTCCCGCCAAGCACCCTTCCGGTCCAGTCGAGAAGGAACCCGTTCAAGATGGCTCCGGCCAGAGGCAGCGCCACGATAATCGCCAGTAAATAGTACTGGTCCTGCAGCATTACCCTTTCATCTCCTTCATTTCATCGGTTCTGATCGTACCGAGCAGCCTGAACGCGCACACGGCTATGGCGAGGCCCACGGCCGCTTCCGCCGCGGCAATCGCAATGCTCACAAGCGCGAAAACCTGCCCGGACTGGTCGCCGGGGTTGAAGCGGTTGTACGCAACGAGAAGCAGGTTGGCTGAATTGAGCATCAATTCGATGCACATCAGCGTTGCGATGAGGTTGCGCCTCGTGAGAAACCCGCCCATGCCGATGGCGAACAGGACGCCGGAAAGAATCAGAATATGATTGATTGTAATCTCGGTCATCATCCCGCTACCTGCTTATTTTCTTTTTTTTCCATTACATGCGCCCGTCCCATGAGCGATATTACGGCGATCATGGTCATCATGATCAGAATACCGGTCACCTCGAAAGGTATAACGTGTTTCGAAAACAGGACCTCCCCGATAAGCCTTACCGTTCCATAGTCCGGAGGCAGGGCGGCCTTGACCTTCTGAGCCTCGATCACCACGGGGCCGATCACGTAAATCAGGTAACCGACCGTGCAGATGCTCAGGATTCTGACCGGCATGAACGGGCCGGGGTAGCGCATCTGCTGCCCCTGGCGCATCATCATGATGACAAAGGCGAACAGCACCGTGACCCCTCCGGCATACACGAGGACCTGCAGCACGGCGATGAGATGGGCGTGCATCAAGACGTAAACGCCGGCAAGCCCCAGGAAGGAAAACATCAGGCCCAGGGCGCAGCGCATCGGGGAACGCGCGAAGACAACGACAAGGGCCGAGATGACTGAAACGGCCGCCAGGACATAGAATATGCCCAGCGTGAATTGTGATTGCGTCAATTTAACTCCCAGTTTGCTGTAAACTTATTATCAAAGGGGCACCTTTCCTCTTTGACGTGCCTCTCGAATTCGTCCGCGAACTTGTCAAGGTACGATCCCACGCCCATGGAAGCCGCGTCGCCGAAAGGACATATCGTGGTTCCCATCATGCCCTCGCAGGCCCTCTTGACGATGGCGATGTCCTCGGGCGTTCCGGTTCCGTACTCGATTCTCGTGAGCGCCTGCTTGAGCCACCATGTCCCTTCCCTGCAGGGCGTGCACTGCCCGCACGACTCGGCGTGGTAGAAGCGGGCAAGCCTCCAGGCGATCCTTACCATGCACGTGCTCTCATCCATGACCACGATGGCCGCGCTTCCCATCATGGAACCGGCCTTCTGCACATCCTTGATGGTGCAGTACGTGTCGATGTCCCCGGCCGCGAGAACGGGCGACGAGCTTCCCCCCGGGATGACGGCCTTGAGCTTCCTTCCCGCCCTGACGCCGCCGGCGTCCTCGAAAATCAGCTTTTTCAGGTTGTAGCCTATGGGACGCTCGTAGAGGCCCGGCCTGCGCACGTGGCCGCTCACGCAGAAGATCCTCGTCCCCCCTTCCGTGTCCACGCCCAGCTTCGCGTAGGGCTTGCCGCCCATGCCCAGGATGTGGGGAATGGCGCTGATGGTCTCCACGTTATTGATAATTGTAGGGTCGTTAAAAGCTCCCTGGAGGGCGGGAAAAGGCGGCCTCAGCCTCGGCTCCCCCCTTTTGCCTTCGAGGGAATTGAGCATGGCCGTCTCCTCACCGCAGATGTAGGCCCCGGCTCCCCTGTGAACCACAACGTCGAGCGCATGATCCGTGCCGAAGCACTTTTCCCCCACGTACCCCCTGGCCTTCGCTTCCCCAACGGCCTGCTCCAGTGTTTTCATGGCCTGCGCCAGCTCGCCCCTGACGTAAATAAACGCCTTGTTGGCGCCAATGGCAAAGGTCGAAATGATGATGCCCTCGATCAGCTGGTGGGGGTCTCTCTCCATGAGCTGGCGGTCCTTGAAGGTTCCGGGCTCGCTTTCGTCCGCGTTCACGCCGAGATAGCGCGGCCTCCCGTTTGCAGGCAGAAAACCCCACTTGACGCCGGCCGGGAATCCCGCGCCTCCGCGGCCCCTGAGATTGGAGGCCCTGACAGCGGCGACAATGTCCTCCTTCTTCATCCCCAGCGCCTTGCGCGCAGCCTTGTATCCGCCGGACTTCTCGTATCCGTCGATGCTCCTGGCCTCAGGGTTGTCGAAGTTCCGTGTCAGGTATTTTTCCATCCGCGCGGCTAACCTTTTTTCAGCTTATAAATGATATCCCTTGCTTTTTCCGGCGTCAGGTGCTCGTAAATCGTGTCGCCGACCTGCATGGCCGGACCCATGCCGCATGTGGCCAGGCATTCCACTTCGTCGAGCGTAAAAAGCCCGTCGCGAGTGGTTTCCCCGGCCTTTATGCCCAGCTCTTTTTCAATTTCATTGAGCAGGGACTCGGACCCGCACAGCGCGCATGAAACATTCGTGCACAGCTCGAGATGGTATCGTCCCAGGGGCTTGGTGCTGAACATCGAATAGAAAGTCACAACCCCTTCGACCTGGCTCCTGGGCATTTCCAGCTCCTGCGCCACCCATTTCATGCCGTTTTCCGGAACATAGCCGGCTTCATCCTGGATCGCATGAAGGAGGGGAATACAGGCCGCTTTGCGGTCCGGGTAGGCCGCCACAATATCATCCATTTTTTCCCTGATTTGCGGGGAGGGGGACCAGGCCATTTTCACGCTCCTTCTGGAGAAAACACTGAAAAATGCGTTCTTTTCCTTCCCTGTTGCAGCCACCCCTTAGAACGGTTATACAACTTTTAAATGAAGGGTAAAAATATGTCAATAGATTGCGAAAATTAAAAAAGATATATATTTTTACTATAATTTTATGATATAAATACGTACCTTGTACGGGGTAACCATGAAATGTAGTGCGGCCCTTTACGGGCCGCCACGGCGGGGCTGAAGCCCCTGCACTACCCAGTACTACAAGCATTTTTACGTATTACACTGATCTGAACAATGCCATATTATGTTAAGACAATCATGGAAAATACCCATGTAAAAAGTAAAGGAAAACACCACCATGGCAGTTGATCATGAACGTCTTCAAAGCCTGATCAGGGATGGCAAATACGAGGAGGCCATGCGCTGCGCCATTGTGCTCCTCCAGGCCAATGCAACCGACCTGCATGCCTGGTACGAGCTCTCGAAGCTCTGCCTGGAGCTCGGAGAAAAGAAAGCAGCAGCCCTCGGGCTCACCTCCGCGGGAAGGGAATACGCGGAAAACGGGAACCTGCCCATGGCCATCATCTGTATCAAGGACCTGGAGGCGGCGGGCGAGGAAACGGCTGAGCACAAAAAGGACCTCGCCGCCATGTACGGAAAGGGCTCGAAGAGGGTCAGGGACAGGGCCATGCCGGTCCCGCCCCTGCCATCGGCAATAAAGGATGAGAAGCTCGAGAAGCTGCCGACCGGCAAGGAGGAGCTGCTGAAAGAAGCGGCCAAGCTCATCACGCTGGCCGACGAGTCGGCCAAGATGGCCAGGGGCATGCGGGATGAGAGCCTCGCCTTGCCCTACTTCCCCATGTTCGGGGCCCTTGCAGAGGAGAACTTCATCGAAATCATCGGCTGTTTTTCACCGAGAAGGTTTCACGCCGGCGATTTTCTCATCAGGCAGGGTGAAGTCGCCGCGGAGGTCTACCTCCTTGCCAAGGGGGAGCTCGAGGTGCTCATAGAGAAGAAGGCCAGGGATGACACCGGTAAAACCATGAAGCTGGAGTTCAAGCATATCGCAACGCTGGGTCCGGGCACGCTGATAGGGGAAATGGGCATGGTGGCCAAAACGCCGCGCAGCGCGCACGTGAAGGCCAACTCCAGCGGCCTCATGCTGTCCGCTGAAATCGATTCCTTCGAGGAGCTGTCGGAAAGAATCCCCGAGATCGCGGATGTCATCGTGGCCTTCTGCGAGATAAGGCTCATGGAGAACGTCATGGCAACGTCTCCCATCCTGCTTCCAATCGAGGCAAAGGAGCGCGCGGAAGTCCTCAGGACGTTCGAGAGAATCTACGTGCCCGCGGGCGACATCATCATCCAGGAAGGCGAGCAGCCGAAAGGGATTTACGTCATTGTAAGCGGCGAGGTGGGCGTCACGAAGACGGGCAAGGAGAAGCTTCCCGACAAAAAGGTCAGGTCCGAGACCAAGGACATGATCTTCATCACCACTCTCGTGAGCGGGAATATTTTCGGTGAAATCTCGACGGTCATGAATAAGCCGGCCACGGCAACGGTTCACTCCGTCACCGACGCGGCGCTGCTCTTCATGCCCTCGGACAAGTTCATGACCTTTACCAAGACCTACCCCCAGGTGTTTCAGAAGATCTACGAAATAGTGTCCGAGCGCGAATCTGAAATCACCGAAATCCTGTCCAGAAAAACATCCACCGACGGCGAAATCATCGAATAGCCGCACGCCCTCGGCGTGCCTCTTCAATCCCCCCCCCGGTGTAGCCGCACGCCCTCGGCGTGCCTCTTCCATCCCCCCCGGTGTAGCCGCACGCCCTCGGCGTGCCTCTTCCATCCCCCCCGGTGTAGCCGCACGCCCTCGGCGTGCCTCTTCCATCCC
>JBDRLK010000212.1:0-8841 GCA_043813155.1 Pseudomonadota bacterium
AGGGGAGGCTTTCGCCTCCCCTTCGCCCAACTTATAAAAATCGCATCCACATGCATCCAATAATTTATTGACACGGGAAAGAATTCGCAATATCCTTTAATTGCAGAGGAGTAAAATGCCGATACAAATGCTGTCAAAGAGCATGGCTTTGATTTTCATGGCCGCGCAGCTTTGTGTTGCCGCGGCGTGCAGCCGCAGCCTGGTAGGCGACGAGGACGCCGAGGACGCCGCGGACACGGCCGGCGACGAAGGGGCCGTGGACGCGGGCCATGAGGCTGACGCGGGCGATGACGCGGAGCCCGACACTGGCCCGGACGCGGCGGACGCGCCTGGTGACGGGGACGACGCTGCTGAAACGCCCGCGGACACGATCGAATCCGATGACGGCGGCGAAGACGGCGGCGAGCTGCTCTCGGGCATTCACTGCAGCGACGACCCGCCCCCGGGATCGCCCGAGCCCGACCCCCTGCCCATGTATTCCGGCGAGGGCGGCTGCCCCGAGCTGGCCGCGGGCCGCAACACGATCGTGAGCTCGGGCGCGGCGCGCGAGTTTCTTCTCGTGCTGCCCGAGGATTATGACGGCTCCGAAGACCTTCCCGTGCTCTTCATGTGGCACTACCTCGGGGGCACGGCCCAGGAGTTCAGCGACAAGGGCGAGGTGCCCCTGGCCGCGACCCAGCAGCAGTTCATTGCCATCCTCCCGGAGGCCAAGGGCGACGTCCTGCTCAAGTGGCCCTACATGCTTTACGACACCGAGGCGCGCATAGAGGAGGAGGCCGTGTTTTTCGACGACATGCTGACCTGCACGGCCGGGCAGTACAACGTGAACCGCAGCTGCGTCTCGAGCATCGGCGTGAGCTCGGGCGGCCTGTGGACATCGCAGCTCGCGCCGCGCCGCTCCAAGCTGCTCTCGAGCTTCATCTCCCTGTCCGGCGGCGTGGGACAGTCGGGCGACATCCTCAACCCCGTGAAGCCCTGGACCTATGCGGAGCACAAGCTGCCTGCCGTGGTCCTGTGGGGCGGGCCCCTGGATTTCTGCGGCGTGACCTTTGCCACGACCTCGGCGCATCTCGAGGACGCGCTCGTTTACGACGGCCATTTCTTCGTGGAGTGCATCCACAACTGCAAGCACGCCGAGCCTCCCATGGATCCGCCGGAGGGCGAGTCGAAGTACTCGGCCATCTGGACATTCGCATTCCACCACCCCTACTGGCTCGAGGAAGGCACGTCTCCCTACACCACGGACGGCATTCCGGACAGCTTCCCCGCGTGGTGCGGCATCGGCCCGGGCAGCGCGACCATCCGGGACGGCGAATGCGAGGGCGGCCTCATGGGCGAATGCTTCTAGACTTCATTCCCCCTTCGGGCAGGGGCGGCTTTAGCCTCCCATTTCCACCCTTCCTGCTGCTGCGACTCCGAGTGCCATGTTCTTAGCTGTGGGATAACACTGCGTTATTAAAGAATAATCAAGGTTTAATTAAGACCGTTGACAATTTCACTGGTCATGATGATCTAGTGTTGTATCATTGATATTCATGAATATGTGCGGTTCAAGTGCAAGAAAAGTAAGACGGGGTCATGCCAACCTGCTAGGCGGTCGGGCCGTACGGTATGAGCTGCCGGGATTGGTTGCAGGCGAAATCGGGACGGCATTTGACCTGAAGCGCATGTTGAGCAGCGGGCCGCTTCCCAGCCATTATGACAGCAAGAATCCCAAGCTGGTCGTTCGAAGTTACGTCGAGGATTACCTGCCTGAGGAGATCCTTCATGAAGGCCTGGTCAGGAACCTGTCCGTGTTTTCGGATTTCCTGCGCGTGGCGGCCATTGGCGATACGGAAATTGTGAATTTATCGAATATTGCCGGGGAAAGCGGCACGGCGGCAACGACGGTTCGCGATCATTACGGGATTCTGGTTGATACGCTCCTGGGCGCATTTTTGCCGGCCTACACCCGGCGCGCAAAGCGTCGGACCATACACGCCCCAAAGTTCTATTTCCGGGACGTGGGCGCTGTCAACTATCTTGCCCGCCGCGGACAGGCCATACACGATGGCTCGGAGCTTTTCGGCAAGGCTTTTGAAAACTGGTTGTTTCATTGGAGCCGCATGCACGCAAAACCGCAAGCGGTGTGCTTGTCCTGCCGTACCAGCAGTTTCTTGAGCGGTTATGGGATGGCGAATTTTCCCCTGCTGTGTAGGCAAGGCTTTCCCCACCCATGCTAAACCTTCCAACTTGCCTCATACTTTGGTAACATCCCTATCGAATGGACACGATCACACAGGGGCTGCTGGGCGCGGCCATCGGCCAGGCGGCTTTCGGCAAAAGGCTGGGACGCGGGGCCGTGGTGTGGGGCGCGGCGGGCGGCGCCATCCCGGACCTGGACATCCTGCCGTCCGCGTTTTTGGGATCGGTCGGCGACATGCTCTATCACCGGGGACCCACGCACGCGCTGTGGTTCGGGGCGGTGCTGGCGCCTGTGTGCGGGTACGGCGTGTGGCGATGGTACGGGCGAAAGGCGGCAAAGGCGGGCAAGCCTCCGCCCGGACGCGGCGAGCTTTGGTGGTGGATGGGGCTTTTCCTGGCCGTCATGGTCACCCATCCCCTTCTCGATGTTTTCACGAGCTACGGCACGCAGCTCTTCACGCCCTTTTCCGACGCGCGCGTGTCCGTGCACGGCGTGTCCATCATCGATCCTGTTTACTCGCTTCTTCTGATCGCGGCCCTGGTTGCCGGCCGCGCGTGGCGCTCGAAGCCGGTTGTGGGAATGGCCGCGGCGGCAGGGGCGCTCGTCCTGACAACGTCGTATCTTTTCTACGGCTGGCACCTCAACGAGCAGGCCAAGGAGCGGGCGCGCACGCAGCTCGAGGCCGAGGGCGCGGAAGTCAGCCGCGTGAGCAGCTACCCGACTTTTCTGCAGCTCTTTCAGCGCCGCATCGTGGCGCGCACGGCCGGCGGCGAGGTGCGCGTGGCCAACATAAGCATGTGGAAGGACCCGCAGCCCATCGCGTGGGCGCGCTACACCCCGCCGGACCACCCGTTCATAGAAAAGGCCCTGCAGACAAGAGACGGAAAAATCTTCCAGTGGTTTTGCCTGCAGGAGTACGCGGCGCGCGTGATCGAGTCCGATGACCGTGTCATCGTGAGGATCGACGATCTTCGCTACGGCATGGACGCATCGAAGGTGGAGGGCATCTGGGGCATGCAGGCCGTGTTCGACAGGCAGGGCAAGCTGCTCTCCCCCCCGGCCCGCTTCAACCGGCACCGGCCCGGAAACATGTGGGAGACGCTCGGCAAAATGTGGCGCGACACGTTCGGATAGAGGGGAACATGCTGGATGAAATCAGAAAACAGGGGAAATCCCTGAAATTCTCGGCAATACCGTTTGTAATTGTGGTTGCCGCAGCGGTTTTCATCCTGCTGGATCGCTATCACGGCCGTGACGCGGTAGCGGCACTGGCCTGGCTCCTGGGCAAGGGTTTTGCCGGAGACCTGCGCGCGCTAGGGCTCGGGCCTGATTTTATCATCCAGCTCCTTCTGCCCTTTCTGCTGCTGGTCCTGATCCGCGTGAGCCCGGCCGATGCCGGCCTGGGCCTTGGAAAAATCAGGCAGGGCCTCAAGATCATGGGGATCTGCGCCCTTCTTTACATTCCCTTTTTCATCATTCTTTGGCTCGACCCCGAGAGCCGGCAGTATTACGCGAGTGTAGCCAGCAAGAGCTGGGCCGGCCTGCTCTGCCCGCATGTCCCGGCCGTGATCCTGGGCATGGTCGTAACCGAGTTTTTCTTCCGCGGTTTCATGCTGCTTGCGCTGCGCCGCCACACCGGCGATTTCCTGGCCATCCTGATCCAGCTCATCCCCTACGTGTGCCTGCACTTCGGCAAGCCCCAGCTCGAAGCCTTCGGATCAATCCCGGTCGGGCTGGCCCTCGGTTACATCGCGGTCCGCACGGGCTCCATCTGGTACGGCGTGGTCCTGCACGCCGGCTTTGCCCTGCTTTTCGACATCACTTCAAAGCTGTTTCTGTGACCCTGAAACCTTCGAATAAGGCAGGGGGGTTGTATTGTTGAATTTTCCGGTTACACTTGCTGAGTCAGGATTGAATGAAATGCACGTTGCGGTTTTTGCAGATCTCGAGGGTAGCTTCGGCATATGGAGGATGCGCCAGTGCCGCACGGGCACGCCCGAGTGGCAGTACGGCAGGCAGTGCCTGACCGCTGACATCAACGCGGTCATCGATGGGGCTTTCCAGGGCGGCGCGAGCCGGGTCACGATCAAGGATACGCATGACACGGGCTTCAACTGCCTTATCGACAAGCTCGACCCGCGGGCGGCGTACGTGGGCGGGCATTTTGTGCAACCCACTTTTTTCGGCCGGGTCTCGAGCTATGACCTGATCCTCTACGCGGCTATCCACGCCGCTTCCGGAACGCCGGACGCTTTCTTTCCCCACACGCACTACGGCATTTTCTCTGAAATGAAGATCAACGGCAGGGCGGTGTGCGAAATGGAGCTTTACGGCGGGTATCTGGGCGAATACGGCGCGCCCATTGGCTTTGTGTCAGGGGTGTAGGGTCTGGTGAGTGCGTGGCCGTCGATGGGAGGGTCGAAGGAGCCGGGGCCGAGGCCGAAGCGCTCCAGGATGGCGGGCCTGCTCTACTATATATTTTTTAACTGTTCAGAACCCAACGACGCTGGCAAAGGTCATCTCGTCCCGCGGCAGAGCGAAGATGTCATCGCGCCGATGGATGAGATAAATGATTTTCGTCATCGGGCTTGCCTCCCGGACCGCGCAATAGAGCCTGCTGCATTCGTCCTTCCATCGGCCCGCGACCATGATGACGCAGTCGAATATCGCCTGTGCCGCCTTCTCCATGCCCTCCTTGAAACAGGCGCATGTCTCCACCTCGTAGCCGCTGTGCTCGAGCATGGCCTGATAAAGGTGGCCGTGATCCCGCTGCGGGTCAATGATGAGCACCGTCATTTTTACGCTCTCCATGGTTGTTCTCCCATTATCCAAAGATTTGCGGCACCCACCCGCTCGCGCCGGCCGCCGGCGCAGGGGGCAGACGCGCCGGCGGCCGTGGTGCGAGGCGGGGCCACATTGCGTTTAAGCGCCGTCACTTGACGGCATGTTTCCTTTTCCCCTTTTCCCTGCCGTCGTCGGCGCCATCGTTCGTCCGGCCGGCAGATCGGGCATTGAGGCGGTCGCGGATAACGCTCAGGACGCCGCTCAGCTCCTGCAGGGCAAAAGGCTTGTCGAACACGGCCTCGGCGCCCAGCCGGTTTGCCTCCTCGTGGAGTTCATAGTCCCCGAAGGCCGTTATCATGACGACCGGGGTATCCACCCCTGCCTTGCGCAGCATGGCAAGGGTCTCCAGCGCGTTGGGCCCCGGCATGTAGATGTCCGTGACGATGATGTCCACGCCGCAATCGCTCCCGCCGCCGAGAAGAAGCTGCTCGATTTTTTCCTGGAGCGCGTTGCCGTCGGCCGCCTCGATCACGTCGAAGCCGCTTCTTTGAAGAATCAGGGCCACGAGCTTGCGCATTCCCTGGTCGTCCTCGGCCAGCAGCACTTTCATGGCCTTTTCCGGGGCGGGCGGCGCATTGATGAGCCTTTTTTCTTCCATACGCATGGGCGGTAGCCTGTTCCTGTTACTATTCCTCGTCCCTGGTTATCGCAACTTGCGTGCCACAATAAAAGTACTGAATTATCGCGGTATTATCCGGTAAATCGATGTGGCATTTTGTTGCGGCATGGCATTTTGCCACAGGGCCGGCAGTGGAAGGGAATGGGCTGGAACGGTCAGCAGGTCGGAACGGTCAGCTGTCTTTTTTTGCGCCGTCCCCCAGGCCGTAGCGATCGAGCTTGCGGTACAATGTCCTCCGGTCGAACCCCAGAATGCGGGCCGCCGTGGTCTTGTTGCCGCCGGCCGCTTCCAGGACGCGCAGGATGTAGCGGCGCTCCACCTCTTCCATGGACACGAGCTCGGCCGGGTCGGTGCCGGCCACGATGATGTGGGACGACTTGTATTCGCGTATTTTTTCCGGCAGGTCGTCGACCGTGATCCTGTCGAAGCGAGCCAGCGCCACGGCCCTTTCCATGCAGTTGCGAAGCTCACGCACGTTGCCGGGCCAGTGGTAGAAAAGGAGCCTTGCGGCCGCGGGCTCGGCCAGGCCTGACACCTTCTTGCCCGACTCGGCCGCGAAGCCCTCGATGAAGTCCTGGGCCAGGAGCAGGATGTCGCTGCCTCGCGAGCGCAGCGGCGGAAGCTCGATGTGCACCACGTTGATGCGGTAGAACAGGTCATCGCGGAACTTGCCCTCCTCGACCAGGGACTCCAGGTCCCGGTTCGTGGCCGCGATGATCCTGGCGTCGAATCCCACCTCCCCGCCGCCGCCCACGGGCCTGACGGCTTTTTCCTGGAGCGCGCGCAGTATCTTGGGCTGGAGCGCCGCGGGCATATCGCCGATCTCGTCGAGAAAGAGCGTCCCTCCGCCGGCCTGCAGGAACAGGCCCCTGCGCGCCGCCCTGGCGTCCGTGAAAGCGCCCTTCTCGTGGCCGAAGAGCTCGCTTTCCAGCAGGTTGTCGGGCACGGCCGCGCAGCTGACCGCGACAAACGGGCCGCTGCTCCTGCGGCTGCGCTCGTGCAGCTCCCGGGCCGCCAGCTCCTTGCCCGTTCCGCTCTCGCCTGACAGCAGGACCGTGGCGTCCGACCCGGCCACGCGCTCGATCATGTCGAAGAGCTTTTTCATGGGCTCGCTCGCGCCGTGCAGCCTTCCCATGCGCTGCGCCGCGTCCACGCGGCGCTGCAGCCGCCTGACTTCCTCGCGCAGGGAGCGGTGCTGGACCGCGCGACCGAGAGCCACGTCCAGCTGATCGATGTCGAATGGCTTTGTTATGAAATCGTAAGCCCCGCCGCGAATGGCCTCGATGGCCGTCTCGAGGCTTCCGAAGGCGGTGATGACCACGACGGGCACGTTCGGGCGGTTGGCCGCGATGCGCTCGCACAGCTCGATGCCGTCCATGGCCCCCATGTTGAGGTCCGTGACAACGACATCGAAGTCATCCCCGTCGATCAGCTCCAGGGCTTCGTTCGCCGACGTGCGCCACGACACGGCGTAGCCCCGTTTCGAAAGGCGCTTTTCCAGCATCCGGCACATGGCGTCGTCGTCGTCCACGATGAGAACGCGGCTTGTCATGATGTTTCCTCCTGCTGCATGGGCAGGTAAACTTTAAAACGGCTCCCCCTGCCTTTTTCGCTTTCCACCTCGATCCACCCGTCGTGCTCGCGCACGATCTCGGCCGCGACCGAGAGCCCGAGCCCCGTTCCTTCCCCCGCGTCCTTGGTCGTGTAAAACGGTGTGAAGAGATGGGGAAGGTCGGATTCCGCGATCCCCCCGCCCTCGTCCGCGACGTCGATGCACGCATAATCGCCTTCGCTCCCGCCCTCTTCCCCGTTATCGCCGGGCCGGCGGGCGCGCTCCCTGCGCACGGCAATGGTCAGGGTCCCTCCCCCGGGCATGGCCTGGATCCCGTTGAGCGCCAGGTTCATGAGGACCTGCTGGATCTCGCTTTCGTCGGCAGGGATGGGGTCGACCGCGCTGTCTGCCCTGTGCTCGATCGAAACGCCCTGCTTTTTTGCCATGGGCATGAGGAGGGTCGCGGTTTTTTCGACGATCGAAAGCAGGTCGGCGCGCGGTTTCTCCCTGCCACGGCGGCGGGCGAAATCGAGGAGCCGGCGGATCATGCCCGCGATGCGGCCCGACTGCTCGCTGATGATCCTGGCGTTCTCTGAAATCTCCTCGCCCTGCGCCTCGCCCGCGGCGATCATGTCGGCCCGGCCCGAAATTACGTTCAGCGGCGTTCCGATCTCGTGCGTGATCGACGAGGCGAGCTTGCCGACCGTGGACAGCCTGTCCGCGTGGCGCAGCTGCTCCACGGCCTCTCTTCGCGCTGATTTCTCGGCCTCGATCCTGATGTCGGCGTCGGCGAGCCTTTCGGACATCAGGTTCATCTCCTCGGCCAGCCGGCCGATCTCGTCCTTCTGGTTCATCTCCAGGCGGCCGGAAAAATCGCCGCGCCCGACCCTGCGCGCCTTGTCCATCAGGCGACGCATGGGGCGGCCCACGAAAAAGACGCCGATGGCAAGGACCATGATGCTGCACATTATGATGGTAAGCAGCGTGAAGATCCCGACGCGAATGGCGGTACTGCGGATATAGTCGCGCTCGTCGGTGAGCGACTCGTTGATTTCAAGCACGGCGACCATGGCGCCCCCCGAAACGACCGGGACGAGCGTGAGCAGGAATTTCTCGCCCCCGGCCCGGGCGATGCGCGAAACGGTCTGTCCCCCCTTGAGGGCCTCGATGTCTTCGGGGGCCAGGCCGTCCGGCTCGATCCAGCGCAGCTCAATTTTCCTGTTTTTTTTGTTGACTTTCTCCAGCAGGTCAAGGGCCTCGTCTTTTCCCCCCGCGGTCCAGATCTCCGAGATCGCGGTGGCCAGCGCCCGGCCCATGACCGCGTGGTCGCGCTTCATGTCATTTTCAAAGGTTTGCACCTGCCGCCGGATGCGCAGGTACCCGTCCACGGAAAAGATGAGAACAATGCCGATCGCGATGGCGATGGAAAGCTTGAAGGTCAGTCGCATGGAAACCTTTTTTTGTGTTTATACCATATAGGGGAACAGGTCACCCCGGCGGCACAAGCCGGGGGTTCGGGATAGCCTGGCGGGGTTTCTCCCGCCAGGCCCCCCGCAGATCCGGACAAGCGGATTTCCCGCATCCGGCTCCTCGGTCTACGGCTTCACTGCGAGCCTCAGAGAGGAATGAACACAGACGGCG
>JBDRLK010000213.1:0-3755 GCA_043813155.1 Pseudomonadota bacterium
TCCGGCTTCACAGCACTTGTTACCGCCTGCTGTGCGGAATTCAGTGGCAGGCTGGTGGCTAACCTTTGCCTGCGTTGGACTTTCACCAACAAGAAACAATGAATTTTCATGGCACACCACGCCGAGGGCGTGCAGCTACACGGGTGGAATGAACGAGGCACGCCGAGGGCGTGCAGCTACACAACGGTAAATGGGGTTTTCATTTTCGCGTTTTCTGCTAAACTATTGGCATGTTTCGTTTACCAATCCTTTTTCTCTTCTGTCTCCTGGCCATGCAGCTCGCGGCCTGCGAGCTGCTGGTCGACCTTCGCAAGGAGAGGCTGCCGGAGCTCGACGCTGCGGACGATGCGGCAGAAATTTCCCCTGAGGTGGACGGGGAGGTCGACGGCGAGGATGCCCGGGACACCCTGGAAGAGGAAATCTACTGCGACGACAACGAGGACTGCGACGACGGCCGCGCGTGCACGGACGACCAGTGCGAGCTCACAGAGCACCGGTGCAGTCACTTTTTAAGCACCGAGGACACGGTGTGCCGGCCGTCGGCCGGCGACTGCGACACGGCGGAAACGTGCGACGGCGCGAGCGCCGACTGCCCGGCCGACAAGACCAGGGCCGACGGGGCCGTGTGCGACCTTGACCCCCGCAGCATCTGCCTGCAGGGAAGCTGCGAGGAGTCCGAGTGCGGCGACGGCTTCGTTGACACGGGCGGCGGGGAATCCTGCGAGCCGCCGTTTGCAGGCGACTGCGACGGCGACTGCCACAGCGCCTGCGGCCTGGCGGACGACGAGTGCCCCGACGACGGCAACGCGTGCAACGGCGAGGAGTTCTGCGACGTGGGGCCGGGCACATGCGCCAGCCGCGACCCCCTGGACGACGGCACGGAGTGCGGCGAGGACCCGCGCATGATCTGCATTGCCCGCAGCTGCCAGGAGAGCATCTGCGGCGACGGGTTTAGGGACGAGGTCGATGACGAGGAATGTGACGATGCCAACGACGAGTCCGGCGACGGGTGCGAAAACGACTGCACCTGGTCGTGCCACGAGCATGCCGACTGCGACGACGGGCATGCGTGCACCGAGGATCTTTGCGACATGGAAGGCACGCACGCGTGCACAAACCAGCTGTCGCCCGACTCAGCGGTTTGCCGGCCGGCCGGGGGCATGTGCGACGTGGCGGAGTTCTGCACGGGCTCGGACGAGGACTGCCCCGCGGACGCCAGAAAGGGGGGAGAGACGGTGTGCCGCGAGGCGGCCGGCGTTTGTGACGTCCCGGAGCACTGCGCAGGAGACGTCAGTTGTCCCGAGGACACGTACAAGTCGGGCGATATCTGCCGGCCCACCGCCGGCGTGTGCGACGCGCTGGAAAGCTGCCAGGGCGATTCACCGGACTGCCCGGCGAACAGTTACAAGGGATCCGCTTTCGAATGCCGGCCCGCGGCCTTTGCATGCGACGCGGCCGAAGTGTGCAGCGGCTCGAGCACGGCGTGCCCGGCGGACGCGATCCTCGGGGAGGGGGCGGAGTGCAGCGACGGCGACCCGTGCACCATGAACGATCGATGCGATCCCGAAGGCGAATGCATGGGCGACCCCGGCGGTCTTCTGACGGGCGTGGTTGCATCGGCGGGCGGCACGGGGCACACCTGCGCGCTCGACGACCGCGGGGCGGTCTCGTGCTGGGGAAGCAACCTGTTGGGCCAACTGGGCAACGGCGACAGCGAGGATTCGTTCATACCCGTGCAGGTCGAGGGGCTGGAGTCGGGCGTGGCCGAGATCGCCGCGGGCAACAACCACGCCTGCGCGCTGATGAGCTCGGGGTCCGTGAAGTGCTGGGGGGGCGGCAGCGCGGGCCAGCTCGGAAACGGCTCGACCGACAACAGGCGGATGCCCGTGGACGTGACGGGGATCATCGGCGGCGCCACGGCCCTCACTGCGGGCGGCGAATTCACATGCGCGATCCTGGCGATGGGCGGCCTGCGGTGCTGGGGGAAAAACTCCCAGGGACAGCTCGGGGACAGCTCCGTGATAAGCAAGCTTACGCCGACGGACGTGTCCGGCATGAGCTCCGGCGTGACGGCCGTGAGCGCGGGCAGGGAGCATGCCTGCGCCGTGCGCTCCGGAGGCCTGAAATGCTGGGGGTACAACACCTACGGCCAGGTCGGCGACGGGTCGACGACGATGCGGCTTGCGCCGGTCGATGTCTCGGGCCTGACGTCGGGAGTGTCCGATGTTTCCTGCGGCGGCGAGCACACCTGCGCAATCACGATCGCGGGGGCCCTCAAGTGCTGGGGGTTTAACGCCTACGGCCAGATCGGCGACGGCACGATCTTGACGAAGTTGTCGCCCGTGGACGTCATCGGCATGGAGGCCGACATGGCCGAGGCCGTGGATGCGGGCGAGCAGCACACCTGCGCGCGCCAGGCGGGCGGAGGCGCGCTGTGCTGGGGCTCGAACGGCAGCGGCGAGCTCGGGGACGGGACCAGGGTGGAGCGCCGCGAGCCGGCCCCTGTTCCGGGCATGGATGCGGCCGCTCACGTCATGGCGGGCCACTACCAGACCTGCATGACGCTGGAGGGCGGCGTGCTGATGTGCTGGGGAGATAATGCCGAGGGCGAGCTGGGCAGGGGGAGGAAGGCGATCGTTGCCCGTCCCATGCGGGTCGGAGGCATCGACGGAGGCGCGGAGTGGCCCGCGGGCGGGGCGTCGCACGCGTGCCTGGCCATCGCCGGAACCGGCGCGCTTTGCTGGGGCGACAACCTGCAGGGCGAGCTCGGCAACGGGTCGGAAATGCTGAGCGCGGGCCCGTCGGCCGTCATGGGGTTGGACTTGCACCTGAGGCAGGTCGACGCGGGCACGCATTTTTCCTGTGCGCTGGCCGATACGGGCGGCGTCCTGTGCTGGGGGATCAACGACAGGGGCCAGCTCGGCGACGGGACAACGGACACGAAGCGCAATCCCGTCAACGTTGCGGGCCTCGAGGAGAACGTTGAGTACATTGCCTGCGGCGCAAAACATGCCTGCGCGATCCTGAACACGGGCCAGGTCAGGTGCTGGGGCGACAACACTTCTTCACAGCTCGGCGGCAGCGAGCTGCCGTTCAGCCCCACGCCCCTGGACCTCGAGGGCCTGGATGAGCGGCCGATTGTGCTCAGCGCGGGCGCCACGCATACGTGCGCGGCCGTGGAGTCAACGGGCGTCTGGTGCTGGGGCGGCAACGCCAGGGGGCAGCTGGGCAACGGGAGCACGGCCGACAGCGGCAGCCCGGTGGAAGCTGTGGGCATCAGTGAAAACGTGATATCCCTGGCAGCCGGCGGGGAGCACACCTGCTGCATTGACCGCAGCCAGGCGGCCATGTGTTGGGGCGCGAACAACAGGGGCCAGATCGGCGACAACACGGTCATCGACAAGCTGACGCCGGCCGGCGTCGACGGCATGAGCTCGGAAGCTGAGCACATCGTGGCCGGGTACGAGCACACCTGCGCCACGCTGGCCGGCGGGTCGCTCAAATGCTGGGGCAGCAATTTCCAGGGGCAGCTGGGCGTTGGCCTGGGCTCGTACAGCCGTGTTCCGCTGCTCGTGAGCAGCCTGATCGAGCCCGTCCGCTTCCCTGCGGCCGGCGACTACCACACCTGCGCCATCCTGGGACCCGGGACCGTTTACTGCTGGGGCGACGACACGTACGGCGCGGTGTCCGGGGTTTTCTCGGGGTATCCCTTCCCCGTGGGCTGCCGCCCGTAGTGCGGGGGGTTAGCCCCGCCG